>JBELAE010000099.1:0-17065 GCA_049509155.1 Candidatus Sulfotelmatobacter sp. | reverse complement strand
GTTGAAATCACGCATGGCTTCAATGACTGGTTTGAGTGCGGCTTCTACACTTTCACCTCAATAACTGAGGGCCAGAGTTGGCAGTGGGTAGGTGAGCACATACGGCCGCGCGTCGCCGTTCCTAAGAATTGGCACTGGCCCGTCGGTCTGAGCCTTTCGAATGAAATCGGCTACCAGCGGCGGCAATATTCGGTAGACACCTGGACCTGGGAAATCCGCCCCATCGTGGACCAGAAACTCGGCCGATGGTATTGGGCCTTGAACCCGACGCTTGACCGGTCCTTCCACGGCGAGAGCGTGAACCAGGGGGTCGTCTTTTCCCCCAACATCAAATTCAGTTACGATTTCAGTCCCAAAATTGCCGGGGGCCTCGAATATTACGGTTCCGTCGGCCCAGTGACTGGATTCGATGCGGTCGCGCAACAACAGCATCAGATTTTCCCCGCGATTGATTTAAGTATCGCACCGCAGTGGGAGATCAACTTCGGCCTCGGCGTGGGTCTCACCGGGGCCACCGACCACCTGATTGCCAAAATGATTCTGGGTTATCGCTTCAATTTCTAAGCGGAAAACGGGAACGGAGACTACGAGAGTTGTCAAACTTCATACTGGATCATCGTCATGAATCCATAGTCCATGTGCAATTGCTGGTGGCAGTGAAAAAGAGTCGCACCGCGATTGTCCGCCGTAAAATCCACCTCGACTAGCTTTCTCGGGGGCACGACAACTACGTCTTTCATGACGCCCGCTGTATTCTTGCCGGCAAACTTCGTCAGCTCAAAACTGTGCCGGTGCAGGTGGACCGGGTGCGCTTCATCACTTTGGTTATCAAAACGCAGCCGGTATCGATAATTGGCACGCACTCGAATGGGATCAGTCTTCGGAAATGCTTTGCCGTTTATGGTCCAGTTATCGACCCACCGATTGCCCGCGAATTTCTTGCGGAAGACAAGCGGCACGACGCCGCCCAGTGGCTCTGGAATTTCCGCTGCAGACCCAAAAATCGTGTAATCCCAGGGAGTGTTGGACGCCGCAGTCCACTGCGGCGACTGGCTGCGGTTCGCATATTCCACCACGACGCCCAGCCCGGCATTCCGAGTTTGATCGTCCGCCTCCCCGAGAATCCACACGCCCGGCTGGTTCATCGAGACAACAGCGTCCACGCGCTCTGCCGGACCCATCTCGATCACGTCAACCTCCCGCGGCAAAGGCACTGCATTCCCATCCAGGCTGACGACTTTGAACTTGTGACCGGGCAGGGCGATGCGGTGCTGTTGCGTGGCACTGGCGTTCAAGATGCGAAAAAGCACATTCTGACCCTCTTTGACGCGCACCGGGTCGCCTGATCCGAGCGCGTGGCTGTTCACGGAGTAGAGCGGATAGCCGACTTCCAGGCTACCCTCTTCCTGACTGCTCAGATAGGGGTCCCATCCGTGCAACGCGAGAAAGACCTCCGCATCGTACCGGCCCGGCTCGTCTTTCGGCTCAACGTACAGGAATCCGAATTGTCCCGTGTAAGTGGCTCGTTTCAAATCGCGGCCAGCGTGACCGTGGCTGTGATACCAGCGAGTGCCTGAAGGGCGCGGTACGAACGAATACCGTCTGACCCCACCCGGTGGCACCATCGGCGTCCCTTCTTCCTCAGAACCATCCACCTCGGAAGGGAGGAACAAACCGTGCCAATGAACCAGTTCTGGAGTTTTGGTCTCGTTGAATACGTCTACTGTGATGGGTTGGCCCTCACGCAGCCGCACGATAGGACCGGGGGCGGAACCGTTGTATCCGGTTGTCTTGATTGTTTTTCGTGGAGCGGCTTCGAACTCGACAGGCGAGATGTGGATCGTTACGTCAGCCTTAGGGGTTTCCAGAGCAGCCCGCAAACTGACACGTCGTGCCAGTTCTGCGTAGGCCGGTGTCGCCAACAAAGCCAGGAATTCTCTGCGCTCCATCTTCGTCGTTCCTTGGTCTTTCAAGGCGTCATTGTATCCGCATGCTTCGCATAAGTACGGGGAAGCGAAATGCCGCTTCTTTTTCACCGAGTTGTGCGAGCTGATAGGACGCGAGATTCCCTTGACACGGCCATCGGTGTCTCCTATCATGTCGATTCATATAGTAGAGTTTATGCCATGTCCCTCTCGCCAGTTCCCAAGCCGCTTCTAAGTTTCCCCGTCCCGCCTGTCGTGTCATTTAGCCTTAGGGCGTCTGCCTTGGTGTTTGAAGACGTTAAGTCCAAGGCGCTACTTGAGAGAATGCATTTGATCGGCCCGAGCACCGCAAACGTGCTGGTCACTGGGGAGACAGGTACCGGCAAGGAACTGATTGCCCGACACGTGCACAAGCTGAGCCCGCGGGCCGACGGTCCTTTTGTGGCGGTGAATTGCGGAGCTTTTTCTGAGAGCCTGGTAGAGAGCGAATTGTTTGGTCATGAGCGCGGCTCATTCACCGGAGCAACGGTAGCCCGGGCGGGATGGTTTGAAGCGGCTCGGGGCGGAACGTTATTCCTGGATGAAATCGGAGATTTGCCGTTCGCCATGCAAGTGAAGTTGCTTCGCGTGCTGCAAGAGCGGCAAGTAGTTCGGCTGGGTTCGCGCAGTCCCGTGGCGATTGACGTTCGCGTGGTAGCTGCGACCAACGTGAATCTGGAGGACGCGGTTGCCGCAGGCCGTTTCCGCGAAGATCTTTATTACCGGCTCCAGGTTGCCGCGCTGCATATTCCACCACTGCGCGAACGGCGGGGTGACATTCTTCCTCTGGCGCGGCACTTTCTCGGAGTTTATGGAGAACGCCTGGGACTCAAAGATCCAGCGCTGAGCACGGAGGCGATCGATGTACTGGTCAGCGGGCACTCTTGGCCAGGCAATACGCGAGAACTGGAAAATGTCGTCCATCATGCCCTCCTGGTTTGCCGCGAAAATGTGGTCCGACCGGAGGATTTGAGGCTTTCGTCACTCGGGCTCCGAATCGCTACAAGCGGTCCAACCCGCCCCTTCGAAGCGTTGCGGGAAGCGTTGCTTGGAGTGTTTGAAGATGGCAGCCCCAACCTGTACGCCGAGATCGAGAGGGCCATCACGAGGTCCGCGTACGAATTCTGTCATCGCAACCAGGTTCAGACGGCCCGACTCCTAGGCGTTAGCCGGAACATCGTTCGAGCCAAGCTGATGCAATGCGGCGAGTTGCCCGACGGCCGAAAACAGCGGCATCAGTCTAACCCTCGCGATAGGTTCGCCAGTTAGAAGTTGTCAAGTGCAAGATGTGTCATTCCGCCAGGTGCAAATAACTGGTCATGGACAGCTTTTCGGACTCTGACAAATTCTTGATCCGCGCGGTCGCGAGGCCGCGACAAGCTGACCGGCAGAATATTCCGAATGGTGCCCGGCTGCGGAGACATGATGACGATGCGGTCGGCAAGATACACCGCTTCCTCGATGTCGTGGGTGACCAGCACGACCGTCGTTCGCTCAGCTTCCCAGATCCGCAGGATTTCCTGCTGCATGCGCATTCGAGTCAGCGCATCGAGCGACGCGAAGGGTTCGTCCAACAATAGGACTTCAGGACGCCCCGCCAATGCTCGGGCAATGGCCACGCGCTGCGACATGCCGCCGGAAAGCTGGTGAGGATATTCATATTCGAACCGATCCAGCCCAACCAAGCTGATGTAGTGTCGAATATCTCGGCTGCGTTCTTCTTTGCTGCGTTCCTGGAGAGGTAGACCTGCAAGCCCAAAACCAACGTTGTCATGTACCGTGAGCCAGGAAAGGAGGCGGTGTTCCTGGAAAACCACACCACGATCCAAGCCAGTCCCTGTGAGTTTCTTGCCGTCGAGAAAAACGGCGCCCTCATACTCGGTCTCCAGACCGGCGATAATTCTCAACAAGGTCGTCTTCCCGCAGCCACTGCCGCCGACAATACACACAAATTCTCCGGGGTTGATGGTTAGCAGAATATCTTTCAACGCCAGGAGAGTGACCTTGGATCCTGAAAAGGCCTTATGCGTGATTTCAATGTTGACCGTGCCGCGTTGATCGAAACCATTGTTGACCATAAATTGTCGACCACAATCGCAGACCTTTATCGAAGACCACAAGTTGAATTGCTCAACCCGGCTCCGGCGACATGCGCCGCATCACCGACTGGGCGTCAGCGGGCTCTGTGCCCAAGAAGCCTGCGGCCGACCGCGTTCATTATCCAATCCGTCGTTTTGCCGAAGACGGCGAAAAGTATCACGCTGGCTAAGATGACGGCGGCGCGGCCCGTCATCTCGCCATCCACCATGAGATATCCAATCCCGCTGCTCGCTCCCAGGAGCTCTGCAGCAACGACAAACATCCACGCCAGGCCCAATCCGCTGCGCAGCCCAACGATGTACTCCGGCAACGCGGCCGGAAGAATGAGTCGGCGAACCATCTGAAAACTGCTCAGGCGGTATAACCTGCCAACCTCAAGCAACTTTGGATCGACGTGCCGCATGGCTACCGAGAGATTCAGATAAACCGGAAAGAAAGCGCCCACAGCGATCAAAGTGATTTTCGAGGTTTCCTGAATGCCCAGCCACAACAAGAAAAGAGGCACCCATGCGATCGAGGGAACGCTGCGCAGCGCCTGCAATGAAGGATCAAGCAGCTTGCGAGCAGCCGGCAGGTAACCAGTGAGACCGCCGAAGAGCGTGCCGGCGCTTGCTCCGAGCAGAAATCCGACTGCCACGCGGGCTAAAGTTATTCCCACATGCTTTAACAAATCGCCCGAGGCGGCTAACTGATAGATCGTCTTGCCGACGACGGTTGGCGCGGGCAGCCAATTGGGGGGAAGAATCCCTACACGCGCGACTAGTTCCCACGCGAGCAGTACGCTCACGGGAATGACCCAGCCGAGAAGTTGATCTGGAATATAGATTCGTCCAATGTTGGCTGGCGGCTGCGGCGTCGATTCCGCGGCAGCACCCTTCCATCCCAGCCCTGGGTTCTGCTCGGCGGTGCTCATTTCCGCGCCATGCTCTTGTTGACCACGCCTTGCGCGTATTGAGGATCGATCAGATTGTTTACGGTTGTACTTACGTCGGTAGTGCCGCTGATTACATTGTTCTGTTTCAATACGTCGCCCGCGGCGACAATCACTTGTCGCTGGCTGTCGCCGATGGTCGAATTGGTGAGGTCTGTGCGCTTCAGAACTTTCGTGATGACAGAGTCGTCGAGCTTGGTGTCGGTGGCAAACAGTTTGCGGAATTCCTCCGGGTTCTGCACCGCCCAAAGACGAGCCCTCTCATAGGCCGCCAGGACGCGCTCGACATAGGCGGGGTATTGCTTGGCAAACTCTTCGCGCACGTTGAGCACGCCGTAGCTATTGAAGTTCACATTTCGATAAAACAGCCGGGAGCCGCTCTGCAGTTCGGTTTGCGCCATCATGGGATCCAGGCCAGCCCAGGCGTCGACGTCTCCTTTTTCGAGCGCGATCCTTCCCTCGGGATGCTGCAGTACTACCATCTGAATATCTTTCTCGGTCAGTCCGGCTTCGTGAAGCGCGCGCAACAGGAATATGTGGGGATCTGTCCCGCGCGTTACAGCCACTTTCTTTCCTTTGAGATCTTCGACTTTCGTAATGGGAGAGTCTTTGCGGACCACCAGAGCGGTCCACTCGGGACGCGAATATACATAGATCGCTTTGATCGGATTGCCGTTGGCTTTTCCGATGAGGGCCGCGGCACCGGCCGTCGATCCGAAGTCGACGCTCTTGCTGTTCAGCAGCTCCAACGCTTTGTTGCTACCCAGGCTCTGTGTCCACTCGACGGAAATGCCATCGCTAGCCAGATCCTGCTCCAGAAATTTCTTGTCCTTCAGCACCAGGCTTACGGGGTTGTAATAGGCATAGTCGAGCTTGATGGTCGCGGGCTTCACAGAAACACTGCGGCTGCAGCCGGGCGACATCGCGGCAACGATCAAAACGGCAGCTACAAGCGCGAGCTTTGCCCTCTTCTGAATGTTCAGATTTTGAATGTTCAACTTTCCCCCCTGGCGGACCGCGCAGAAAGACGAATCCGATTACCGTTCGCGTTTAACTCTGTTGCGCCGGCACCGGCGTTACCGCGGGCGTGCGTGGCTGGTATTCGTTCGCGACCAGTTCTCCGAATGGGCCAGTGATGTTTCCCACCGATTTTTCCGATTTCGATGAAAGCGGCAGATGCGGAAACAGCAAATCGGCCACGCGATACGCTTCTTCCAGATGCGGATAGCCAGACAAGATGAAGGTTTCGATTCCCAGGTCGGCGTACTCCTGCATTCGTTTTGCAACCGTCGCCGGATCGCCAACCAAAGCTGTGCCGGCACCACCGCGGACCAGGCCCACGCCCGCCCAGAGATTAGGACTGACTTCTAGCTTTTCGCGGCCTCCGCGATGCAACTCCGCCATGCGGCGCTGTCCTTCGGAGTCGAACCGTGCGAATGTTTTTTGCGCTCGGGCGATCGTGTCGTCGTCGACATAGCGAATCAGATCATTGGCCGCGGCCCAGGCTTCCTGCTCCGTTTCGCGAACAATGACATGCAGGCGAATGCCGAACCGAACGGAGCGGCCTTGTTGCTCCGCCAGACGACGTACGGTCTTAACCTTCTCCTCAACCGCCTGTGGCGGTTCACCCCAAGTCAGGTAAACATCGACCTGCCGTGCAGCTAAGCCATAAGCAACTTTCGATGATCCGCCGAAATAGAGCGGGGGATGCGGCTTTTGCACCGACGGATATAAGACCTTTGCATTTTCTACGTGTAGATGCTTTCCATTCAACGAAATCGCTTTACCCGCCACGGCCTCGCGCCATATCTGAAGAAATTCTTCGGTCACTTCATAGCGCTCATCGTGCGTGAGAAAAACGCCGTCGCCGAGGGCCTCGTCTGGATCGCCGCCCGTTACGACGTTGATCAGCAGGCGCCCCTCCGAAAGCCGGTCGAATGTCGCCGCCATTCGCGCCGCAGCGGTGGGGGAAGTGATGCCGGGGCGAATCGCGACCAGGAACTTGAGCTTGGTTGTCACCGGGACCAGAGTCGAGGCCACGACCCAAGCGTCTTCACACGACCGGCCGGTGGGCAGCAGCACGCCTACAAACCCAAGCTGATCGGCGGCTTGAGCCACCTGCTTCAGATAGCCGTAGTTGACGGTTCGAGCCTGTTCGGCAGAGCCAAGGTAACGACCGTCTCCGTGAGTTGGTAAGAACCAGAACACTTCCATGTTTTTCGATCTCTTTCCGGGGAGGCTGAGGTCCCCCTGAGCTTTGGCAATTGTCTTGCCAACAGAGGGGTGCGGCTATGTCTATGAATTTCACGTTTTCACGCGGTTACGGCGAATATCAGGCGGTTCAGTCGATAGGGGTGTGTTGCTGTAGCAACACTCATTCAGCAGAGGTGCTGCTGGAGCAACAGTGGGCAACCGCGCGGAGTGCGGCGACAAATGCCTGACGAACGGGAGGACTGTAGTGCTTTCTACGGTAAATCACATCGCAGTTAATGTTCCGCCCCGACAACATGCTTTCGAGATTGCCGATCAATTGGCAGCGGCATTCGCTCAAACTGCGGTTGAACGCGACAAGCGGGGCGGCACGGCAAAGACGGAGCGCGACCTGTTGCGAGCCAGCGGTCTACTCAACGTGACCATTCCGGCAGGACTGGGCGGCTGGGGGATGGACTGGGCGGACACGATGAAGCTCATACGAATCTTCGCCCGGGTCGATAGTTCGATTGCCCATCTGTTCGGTTTTCAGCACCTCATGCTGGCTTCGGTATCGCTTTACGGATCATGGCCGCAGACCGAAGAACTCTTTTCTGAAACCGTCCGCAATAAATGGTTCTGGGGGAACGCGCTCAACCCCCTCGACAAACGCACCAGCCTGATGTCCAAGAATGGCGCGGGATATCTCATCAACGGGCGCAAAAGCTTTTGTTCCGGCGCGGTCGACTCCGACATGCTGATCGTTTCTGCGATTCGCACCGTGGACGAGAAATTCATGGTAGCCGCCATACCTTCCAGTCGGCCGGGGATTCGTATTCTCGATGACTGGGACGCGATGGGGCAGCGGCAAACCGACAGCGGAACCGTGGAGTTCTGCGACGTGGCCGCCGGGCAGGAAGAGTTCCTGAAGACACCCGGCCCGCTGGGAAGTATCAGGGCGTCCTTGCGTTCGTGCATCGCGCAGCTGATTCTCGGCAATATTTTTCTGGGAATTGCCGAGGGTGCACTGGAGGAATCGCGCAATTACACTGTGGCGCAAACCCGGCCGTGGATCGCTTCCACCGCGCAGAGCGCCACCGAAGATCCTTACATCCTGGCGAACTACGGCAGTTTCTTTGTGAGCCTTCAGGCGGCGCAGACCCTCACAGACATCGCCGGAGAGTCTTTGCAGCGAGCCTGGGAGTGCGGAGATGCGATCACCGACAATCAGCGTGGGAAGTGTGCGCTGGACGTCGCCACCTCGAAGGTGACCACCAACAATGTCGGCCTGGAGATCACCAGCCGGATGTTTGAAGTCATGGGAGCGCGCTCCGCTGCCGGTCCTGCGCGGATCGACCGCTTCTGGCGCAATCTGCGCACGCACACGCTGCATGATCCGGTCGACTACAAGATACGTGAGCTGGGAGACTGGGCCTTGAATCGCCGGCTTCCGAAGCCCTCGTTTTATTCCTGAACATTATTCGTAGAGCGAGATCGACACTTCGTAAAACAAGATCGACTAAGGAATTAGACTCATGCGCAATTCTCTACCGGCAACGTTTCACCGCACGATCATGGCGTTTATCTTGGCTCTGGTGGTCTTGACGCCGTTCACATTGGCACAGAATGCCGATAACGTTATACGCATCGGATACCAGAAATACGGCACGCTGGTGTTGCTGAAAGCGCGCGGCAGCTTGGAGAAACGACTGGCGCCGCTGCACGTGGAAGTCAAGTGGACCGAATTTCCCGCAGGTCCGCAGTTGCTCGAAGGTTTGAACGTGGGCAGCATCGACTTCGGCACTGTGGGCGAAGCGCCGCCCATCTTCGCTCAGGCAGCTGGAGCGGACTTGATTTACGTCGGAAATGAACCGGCGGCTTCCGCTGCTGAGGCCATTCTCGTTCCCAAAGATTCGCCCATCAAGACGGTAGCCGAACTCAAGGGCAAGAAAGTGGCGCTCAACAAAGGCTCGAACGTTCACTTTTTGCTGGTAAAGCTGCTCGAAAAAGCAGGAGTGCAATACAAGGACATCGACGCAGTTTTCCTCACGCCGGCCGATGCGCGAGCGGCCTTCGAGCGCGGCAGTGTTGACGCGTGGGCGATCTGGGAGCCATTTCTCGCCGCGGCTCAAACGCAAACCGGCGCTCGCATTCTGGCCGACGGCAACGGTGTGGTCAGCAATCATCAGTTCTTTCTGGCTTCCCGACCCTACGCCTCGAAGCGGGCTGATGTGGTTGCGATCATCCTCGAGGAAGTAGCCGCCATAGATCAGTGGGCGAAAACAAATCAAAAAGACGCAGCCGCGGCGCTGCAACCGCAGATCGGTTTGGATCAAGCAACGCTCGAACTGGCGCTGTCGCGGGGCGGCTACGGGGTGACACCAGTGAACGATGCGGTGCTTGCGGAGCAACAAAGAATCGCGGACGCCTTCTACGACCTCAAGTTGATTCCCAAGCACATTAATGTCCGCGATGCGACCCTGCAGGGAACGTCGACCGGAACCCAGGCCAAACGCTGAGACAGCAATGATGAAATGACAACCATGAACCAGCCTCGGAAAAATCCCGCCGTGAAGACTCAACTTCGGCCGAGTGTTGTGGCGAAGCAAGCATTGCCTTGGGTCGTGCCCATTACGTTGTTGATTGTTTGGCAGTGGGCATCTTCCGCGGGGATTCTGCCCAGCCGCTTTCTGCCCTCGCCGCGGGCGGTGGTGAGTTCGTTCATCGACCTCAGCATCTCCGGCGAATTGTGGATGCATGTTCGGGTGAGTACTCTGCGCGCCTTGTCAGGTTTCGTCGTTGGTGGCGGCGTGGGGCTGCTGCTCGGGTTGCTCACCGCGTCGATGCACTGGGCTGAAGTCCTGCTCGACACCACCATTCAAATGGTCCGCAACATCCCACCTCTGGCTCTCATCCCGTTGGTGATTTTGTGGTTCGGCATCGACGAATCGGCCAAACTGTTTCTGGTTGCTCTGGGTGTTTTTTTCCCGGTCTACATTAATACTTTTCACGGCATTCGCTCGGTCGATCGCGGACTCCTGGAGATGGGGCGAACTTACGGCCTATCTGGCTGGGCGCTATACCGCGAGATCATTCTGCCCGGAGCTTTGCCCTCGATCCTCGTAGGCGTGCGCTTCTCTCTCGGACTGATGTGGGTGATCCTGATCGTCGCCGAAACAATTTCAGCGCGCTCGGGCATCGGCTACATGACGATGAACGCGCGCGAGTTCATGCAGACGGATGTCATGGTGGTCGGCATTCTGCTTTATGCGATCTTGGGGAAACTCGCCGATCTTCTGGCGAAAGGATTAGAACGCTACTGGCTGCGCTGGAATCCTGCGTATCAGACGGCACGATAGGGGATCATTTTGACTGTCAGTTTCAGTTCGAGAGAGGTCGCGGTTGAGCAAGCGCGCTGCTCGCGCGGTGTCTCAGTCGGAATTAAGAACGTCAGCATTACTTTTGGTGAACGCACCGTTCTTGAGAGTTTTGATATTGAGATTTCCGCTGGCGAATTTGTCGCCATTGTCGGCCGCAGCGGGTGTGGCAAGAGTACTCTCCTGCGGTCAGTCGCGGGTTTGGAAACGCCGCAATCGGGAACGATCACTTTAGGTGAGGTTGCCGCGTCCGGTTCCAACGGCAAGCCCGATGTTCGCGTCATGTTTCAAGACTCTCGCCTGCTGCCGTGGAGACGAATTCTTCCCAACGTGATGCTCGGCCTGGAGCCTGGGCTGATCCCGCAAGCGCGAAAAGTCCTGGCGCAAGTTGGTCTGGCAGAAAGAGCCAACGACTGGCCTGCAACTTTGTCCGGCGGGCAGCGTCAGAGGGTGGCTTTGGCTCGCGCCTTGGTCCATGACCCCAATTTGTTGCTTCTGGACGAACCTCTGGGATCGCTGGACGCGCTCACCCGCATCGAAATGCAGCAACTCATCGAAGACGTTTGGCGAAGCCGAGGCTTTACCGCCATGCTCGTCACTCACGACGTTGCCGAAGCGATAAGCCTTGCAGACCGCGTCATCCTGATTGAAGGAGGGCGCGTCGCGTTGGACGAAGTCGTAAACATACCTCGGCCACGAACCCGCGGCAGCGCGCGCTTCGCCGCACTTGAAGAACGCATTCTCGACCGTGTGCTGCAACGCCGGCCGGTTGTCGAGAATCAGTGGTAAAAGATCAGTGGCAGAAGCCTGAGGAGAGCAGGGAGATTTGATGGCGAAGGACGCAGCTGCACCGATTAGTCTCGAAGACGAACGGCAGAAGATTTGCGAATATCCGATTCATCCTTTGCTTGCCGGTCGACGAAGCATTCGGGCCTTCGCTTCAACACGCGTCGAACCAGAAACCTTGGCCAGTTTGATGGAAGCGGCACGATGGGCGCCGTCTTGTATGAACGAGCAGCCGTGGAGTTTCATTGTCGCCACGAAGGCAAACAAGTCTGATTTCGACCGCCTGCTCGGTTGTTTGCTGGAATTCAACGTCCAATGGGCGCAGCACGCCCCGGTTCTTCTGTTGTCCGTCGCGAAGTTGACATTTGAATCGACGGGGCAACCCAACCGGCACGCATTCCACGACGTGGGTCAGGCAATCGCCAATCTCACATTTCAGGCAACGGTGTCGGGACTGGCGGTGCATCAGATGGGTGGATTCGATGTTGAAAAAGCTCGCCGCGAGTTTTCCATTCCTCAAGGCTATGAGCCCGTCGCCGCCGCGGCCATTGGATACCCTGGCAACTCGGCAGAGCTTCCCGAGAAATTACGTAAGAAAGATGCGAGCCCGCGAACGCGAAAGCCGCTGACCAACTTCGTTTTCGAAGGCGGTTGGGGACATTCGGCTGACTGGACTAGGAGAGTGCGAGACTCAGCAGGGTGGACACCCAAAGCACAGAGCGCAGTTTAGAACTCGCGCCAGAGATATAACTCCCCCGTGCCAGAAATATCAATACCGTCGAAATCAAAATCAGAGGGTTCCCTGCGATTTTCTGGGATAATGGCAGCATCATGGAAACCTCAAGTCTCGATCTCCTGTATTTGGAGAGGGATCCATCTACGAAGCAGCCCTCTGCCTGTGTATGTGTGAAAGCAGCCGCCCCTCACGATTACGCGGGAATCGGCGCCGATAAGCTGATTACGGCACCTTGCTTGTGTTTCAACGAACTGGATGCCGAAATCAGAAGGCTCCACGCGGAGCTCGACGAAATCCGTGCCCGCGCGAAGAAGAAGTTCTATCGAGCGCAGGCTTCAGCAGCGGGTGCGTGAGCGTGCACTTTCAAACCACGCCCAACCGGCGTGAGCGGTCGATCCCGAAACTCTCATTATTCCTGGGTTGCCCACAATGGCGATATATTAACTTGACATTAAGCCTTCGGAAGCGTTACATCTCGTCAGGAATTCTGCACGCTACGAGATAGTGTGTCTCACTTTTTTCGTTTCGCACGAAGAGGCAGATGAAGTCTCAGAACGTGGTGATGCGAGTCACAGACAATGCCGTCCGCAACGTCTATCTTTTTCACGTTCTAGACGTCGCCTCTGCGCAACTGGCATCCACAATTCGCTGTGCGCCGTACTTGATAATCATTCCCTTTTTGTTACCGAGGAGCTAATCCATGCCTGAGAAAGCCGAAGTCCGTCATACGCTGAGCGAGCAGCAGGCGCGCCAGCTTGCGAACGTCACCAAAACAGTCCCCATGATGGAGGGGATCACGCCGCGCTGGCTGGTCACCTTCCTGTCATGGGTGCCCGTTGAAGCCGGCACTTATCGCGTCAACAAAGTGAAAGTTACACGCCCCGGTACGCGGACGATTGAGTGCAGCCCCGACGAAGAAATCGATCTGCCGGAGATTTACGTTGATTACGAAGAGAAGCCGCGTGAATACACGCTTAACGCAGTAACCACCGTTCTCGATGTGCAGACCCGTATTTCGGATTTATACCGCAGTCCCCACGACCAGATTAGAGAGCAACTGCGCCTCATGATCGAGAAGGTCAAGGAGCGCCAGGAGAACGAACTAGTCAACAATACAGAATACGGCTTGATCAATAACGTTGCTCCTGAGTTCAAGGTTAAGGCCAGAAAGGGAGCACCCACTCCAGACGACCTGGACGAACTGATCGCGAGAGTGTGGAAAGAGCCTTGCTTCTTCCTGGCAAATCCCCGAGCCATTGCCGCGTTCGGACGCGAATGCACCCGCCGCGGCGTTCCGCCACCGACGGTGAATCTGTTTGGCTCGCAGTTCTTGACTTGGCGCGGCATCCCGTTAGTGCCTTCCGACAAGTTGGCGGTCAAGAGTGAGAAGACCAGCATTTTGCTGTTGAGAACCGGCGAGAAGAAACAGGGAGTCATCGGCCTGTTCCAACCCGGACTGCCAGGCGAGGTTTCGCCCAGCTTGTCTGTTCGGTTCATGGGGATTAATCACAAGGCGATCGCCTCGTACCTGATTTCGCTCTACTGCTCCATCGCAGTCCTGACGGAAGATGCCATCGGGGTACTGGAGAACGTGAATGTCGACCAATACCACGAGTACAAGTGATCGCATCGAGGCCGACTCGCTGACATCCTCGCCCGCGCAAGAAGAAGGCGCGCAAAGGGTTAGTGGGTCGCCCTTGGTGGCAACTCTCCCCGATCCGGCAGTGATTGCGCGGATCGCGAATGAGTTTTTCGCGACGCTGCCAGGCGCGAGTGCGCCTCCGGGCGCGAGCGTGGAGGCAGCCTCGCCGAATGGGGTCGATCTGCGCGCACCTTCTGGATCAGCAGCGCGAACCGCTGTGCCGGATTATCCGCGGGAAATGTTCTCTTTTCCAGCCTTGCCTAACTCCGGCTCTGTTCCGGGGCTTCCACAGGTGCCCTGGACGGTGCCCACGGGTGCGCTGACCCGAGTCGGCGATGCCTGCTTCTTCCTCATCTCCATCTCTTCCAAACGGCGAGAAGGGCGGGCCCTGGGCCGCTGCGCCGCAGATTCCACCTGCCGTGGAGATGTATTCGTTTCCTGGTGTCCCGGCAATTCCTTCGTCACCGCCGACCGCTCCGCCGAGTGGGTCGAATGTGGCTACAGCCTCGTCTTCACCGGCGCCCGCGACAGCATCTGTCCCGACCGCCCCTATCGCGTCCGCACCATCTCAGACGCCAGGCAGTTCTGGCAACGACGGCAGAACTGATCCATGGGCGTCGGCTCCGAATTTTCCGAGTGAAGTTTTTTCCTTCCCTCGTGTTCCCGGTGTGTCCGTCCCGGGTGTTCCGGAACAAAGTGTTCCCGAACCGATCGTGTCGCAGCCGAGTGTCCCGGCGAGCCTCGGCTCGCTTGGCATCCCGGCTTCGGCGACAGCACCTGAATCGATTCCTGCAATCCCCAACGCTGTTCAATCGCCTGTAATTCCGGAAAGCGCTGCGACGGTAGATGCGGGAAAAGCGGTGTATGGAATAGCCGCGCCAACATTTCCGTCCGTCACTGAGATGTTTTCGTTCCCGGGCGTGCCCGGTGTGCAGTCGCCGCCAGGTGTTCCAGTTCTGCCTTCGTCAATGCCGACGAAGCCTCCAACTGAAGCCGATCTTCGGGCGCCGTCTGCTGCGCTCCTAGGTGCATCCGCAGCCACGACGCCTACTGGCGTTCCGCACTCCACGGTTCCCGGTTTCCCCGGCAAAACTTCTTATGAGGAAGGAACACCGAAACAGTCTGCCTCTCTGCCAAGAGGCGTCGAGTCGTTTGAGTTCCGTCCCGATCTTGCTCCAGGCGAGCTCGGCGTGGCCAAGCGTCCACTCGATCCTCGATTGATTCGACAGGATTTTCCGATCCTGCAAGAGCGGGTCCACGGCCGGCAGTTGATCTGGCTCGACAACGCCGCTACCACCCAGAAGCCGAACGCGGTGATCGACCGCTTGTCGTATTTCTACGAGCACGAGAACTCCAACGTTCACCGCGCGGCCCACACTCTGGCTGCCCGCGCCACTGACGCTTATGAGAGCGCCCGCGAAAAGACGCGCCGCTTTTTGAACGCTTCCTCAACTCGTGAGATTGTCTTCGTCCGCGGGACGACGGAAGGCATCAATCTCGTCGCCCAGGCCTGGGGACGCCGCAACGTTCAGAAGGACGACGAGGTTGTCATCACCTGGCTCGAGCACCATGCCAACATCGTGCCCTGGCAGCAACTGTGTTCAGAAAAGGGCGCTCGTCTGCGCGTGGCGCCGGTGAACGATCGCGGCGAAGTGATCCTCGAAGAATATGAGAGATTACTGGGTCCGCGCACGCGGATTGTTTCATTCAGCCAGGTGTCGAACGCTTTAGGAACCATCACACCGGCGCGCGAGATGGTAGAAATGGCCCACCGTTACGGTGCCCGCGTGTTAGTCGATGGCGCGCAGGCCGTTTCCCACATGCGCGTGGACGTACAGGCCCTCGATTGCGACTTCTACGTTTTCTCCGGCCACAAGATTTTCGGTCCCACGGGAATCGGCGCTGTCTACGGCAAGCTGGACGTGCTCGAGCACATGCCGCCCTGGCACGGTGGCGGCAATATGATTGTGGACGTCACTTTCGAGAAGACGACTTACCAGACAGCACCGGGGCGCTTTGAGGCCGGTACGGGAAACATTGCGGATGCCGTCGGGCTGGGTGCGGCACTGGACTATGTAGACCAAGTCGGAATGGAAGGCATCTCCGCCTACGAACATGAATTGTTGATTTATGCGACCGAAGGACTTCTGACGGTCCCAGGTCTGCGGCTGATCGGGACCGCGCGCGAGAAGGCGGGCGTGATGTCGTTCGTCCTCGACGACGTCCGCACTGAGGACGTAGGAGCCGCCTTGAACCAGGAAGGCATCGCGGTACGTTCCGGGCACCACTGTGCTCAGCCTATCCTGCGCCGCATGGGCGTCGAGAGCACCGTTCGCCCGTCATTGGCGCTCTACAACACGCGCGAAGAAATCGACGCGCTGGTCGCCGCACTGCTGCGGCTGCAGGCTGATCGAGGACATCGCAACTTGTGATTCGGGTTCCCGTGCGGGACCCGTTTCATCCCACCGGCGCGGCAAACTAGCCGAAGCAAGTAGCGCGTCTCCGCGTCTGAAGCACCACTCATTGCCGCCGGTTTTCCGCGCGCCGCAGGCGAATGAGTTATGGTGTGACCTCGAATGCGACTCCGCAGCCGCCGAGCAGCAGGCCGTTGTCACACGTGGCGTCGCCGCCGGTAAAGGCTGCGCCGTAGAGGTTGCCCTCCGCGTCCATGGTCAAGACATCGTCATAGAGCTGTCCGCCGTCAGTGGAGTTTTGAAAGGCGTAGAGAATCGTTTCGGTCCAAGTTCCGTCCCCTGAAGGGGTGAGCTTGTAGACGGTACCGCAGCCATCGAAATCGGCACATTCTGCTTCTTGCTCTCCACCGCCGGCGTAGGTCGCGCCATATAAGTTGCCAGCCGAATCCAGAAGCACGCCTGTGTACGGTAGCTCGCCGTCGACGAATCTCGGTGTGGGAAAATTATGGATTACAGTCTCCCTCCATTCCCCTTTTGTCGTCGGAGACAATTCAAAAACTATACCCGACGCCCCCTGGTCGTTGCCGCCGCTCAGGGTAGTGCCGTACAGATTGCCTGCTCTGTCCATTACCACGCCGGCATAGGGATTTCCGCCATCTGTGAGGGCGAGAAACGTGTGCAGGATGGTCTCCTTCCACTTACCACTTGGAGTCGGAGCCAACTTGAAAACAATACCCCCATCATCGGCGCCTCCGTAATAGGTCGTGCCATAGAGGTTGCCGGCGCTGTCCATAATCAGGCCGTCAGCAGGATATTGACCGTCGGTGGATTTGCCCGCGCAATGAGAAACTCCCTGCTGAAAAACGTGCAAAACGGTCTCCTTCCAACTGCCGTTCTCTTGCGGGGCGAGCTTATAGACGGTACC
>JBELAE010000098.1:0-14138 GCA_049509155.1 Candidatus Sulfotelmatobacter sp. | reverse complement strand
CGGCTGTCGGCGCCGCTCGCGGGCCCGGCCATGCGCTTTTCCTGCAGTGAGGCGAGGGCGTCGCGGACTGTGGACTCGTCGAGGGCCGTCACCGGGTCGCGGTTATTTTTTTGGTTGCAGGCGTTGACCAGGGCGTTGAGGGAAAGCGGGTAGTAGTCGGGCGTGGTGATGTCTTTTTCGATCAGGGAGCCTAGGACTCGGGTTTCGGTTTCGGTGAGGATCACTAGGTTAGCCGAAGCTGTGATTTTAATTCATTGGGCTTTGGTGGGGCGACGGGAGCGGACAAAGCCTTAACCACAGAGGACAATGAGGAACACAGGGGGAATCGAAGTCAAAACCCCCATCCTGTCGCAGAAAGCGCGACAAGGATGGGGCACCCTCGAGTTTCTTCTTAGAACAGGGCGGTGGAGCGGCGCTTCCACGACTTCCCTTTTTCTTGGGCGATTTTTTCCATGTCTCCTACGTAGGCTCCGGCTTGGGTTAGGACGTGGTGCAGATCGTTGCCGATGCTGATGAAGGTAAATCCTTTTTCGAGGAATTCGCCGACGCGGGCGGTGCCGAACAGGAACAGGCCCAGGATTACGTTGTTCTTGTGGGCGTGCTCGATCAGCTTTTTCGTCGCGGCGTCGAGTTCGGGCGAGGTGTACATGTGGGGGAATTCGTATTTGTTGTAGAGGCCCATCGACATGCAAAGATCGTTCTGACCGAGGAAGAGAATGTCGACGCCGGGGACGGCGGCGATTTCGGCGATGTTCTCGATGCAGGAGGCGGTCTCAACCTGAAGCGCGACGATGCCTTCGTTGTTCCAGGTGCCGGCGTAGCCGAGGAGTCCGGCCTTGTTCATGCTGCGCTGCGGGAAGTAGACCGAGCGCGTGCCGACCGTGGGATATTTGGTGCAACTGATGGCTTCGCGGGCCTCGGCGGCGGTGTTGATGTAGGGAATTAGCACGCCATCGGCGCCCATGTCTAAGGCCTGCTGGATGCCGGGACGGTCGGCGTATCCGCCGACACGGACCAGCGACTTGGCGCCGCCGTTGGCGATGCCGCTCAGCATGGCGGAAAGTTTTTCGTAACCCATGGGGCCGTGCTGGGTGTCGACCAGCAGCCAGTCGTATCCGCTGTGCGCGAGTTGCTCGGCGACGGTGGGGCTGTGGGCGTTGAGAAACAGGCCCATCTTTGGCTGTCCGGCGCGAAGTTGCTTTTTGAATTCGGAGCCGCTCAGTGCGGGGTCGGGCATGGGAAAATCCTCCTGGAAGTCGAATTGATGAGTGTACCGTATGGCGGGCGACGAGCGGCGAATGCGGGATGAATTTTTCGGGAGCGTGACCGGAGGGCAGGTCGAACAGCGGATTCCTCGGTTGCCGTCGCCTTCGCTCCGGCGGCTCTCGGAATGACAAGAGTTGATGGCGGGCCTATAGTGAGTCTGATGTTGAGGAGATCAGAATGCGCTTGCTCTTGAATTGGGTGCTGAGTGCGGTGGCGGTGTGGATTGTGGCTCAGGTAGTGCCGGGTATACATGTAAACGGGGCGGTGGCGGCGCTGATTGCCGCGCTCGCGATCGGGCTGATCAATGCGACGCTCGGGGCGTTGCTGAAAATTATTACTTTTCCTTTGACGCTGCTAACGCTGGGGCTGTTCTGGTTCGTAATTAATGCGATTATGCTTGAACTGGCGTCGGCGGTGGTGCCGGGATTTCAGGTGCACGGGTTCGTCGCAGCGTTTATTGGCGCGATTGTGCTCAGCCTGGTGAATCTTGTGTTGAAGGCGATTGTGATGCCGTCGAAGGATCAGCGGTAGTCGACTGCGACGCGAAGTATTTCGGTAAAACAGGTTCCTCCACTGCGCCGTCGCTGGCGCTCCGGCTCCGGTCGGAATGACAAACTTTATGAAGGCGGGCGCAATGAGTTCTATTTCTTCTTTTGCGGCTTGATCGCCTGCCAATCCTCTTCTGTGAGGGCTCTTCCCAGAGTGCTGAACTCTCCGGCCCCTTGCAGGAATTCGCCGCCGTCCATGCGGATGACTTCGCCGTTGATGTAGGCGGAGCCGTCGCTCACCAGAAAAGCGGCGAGATTCGCGAGTTCTGCAACCGTGCCGAAGCGGTGCTGCGGGTTGCGGTCGAGGGCGAGGGTTTCGAGTTCGGGGCGCGGCATGAGGCGGGAGAATGCGCCCTGCGTGGGAATGGGGCCGGGAGCGATGGCGTTCATGCGAACGCCGCGGTTGCCCCATTCGACCGCGAGGCTGCGGGTGAGGGCTTCGACTCCGGCCTTCGAGACGGCCGACGGGACGACGTAGGCCGAGCCTACCGGCGCATATGTGGCGGAGATGCTGAGGACGGTGCCGGGGTGAGCGGACTTGAGCCAGCGGCGTCCGCAGGCCAGGGTGCAGTTCAGCGTGCCCATGAGTACGATGCCGATGACGGAGTTCCATGCGCCCGGAGAAAGTTCTTCGGTGCGGGCGATGAAGTTTCCGGCGGCGTTGTTGACGAGGATGTCGAGTGGAGCTTCTTTCCAGATCGAATCGATCATGGCTTCGACGGCTTCGAGGCTGCGGACGTCGCAGGGGATGGCGTGGATTGTGCCTCGCGTTTTTTGGGAGAGTTCGGCGGCAGTTTGCTCTAAGACTTCTTCGCGCCGGCCGCAGATGTGGACCGTGGCTCCGAGTTCGAGGAATCGTTCGGCCATGCCTTTGCCGAGGCCGGTGCCGCCGCCGGTAATGAGAATGCGCTTGTCTTTCAGAAGGTCGGTTTTGAACATGAGGAATTTAGTAATTGAGAAATTTGGTAATTCAGTAATTGAAGCCTAGCCGCCGGCTGATTGGTTTTCAATTACTCAATTACCAAATCACACAATTACTCAATTGTTTCATCGACTCAATCGCACGCCACGCGGAATCCATAGTCGGCGTACTGAAATTCTGGCGGGATGCTGGAGCGTGCCGAGCAGCGGGCGACTTTAATATGGTGGCGCCAGGATCCGCCGCGGGAAGACTTGCGCTGCGGATTCATCGAACTTCGCTCCGGGCCTCGCGGGTTGCGCTCGGGAGAAATCGCATAATAGTTCGGATCGTACCAGTCGCTGCACCATTCGTGGACGTTGTCGCAAATGTCGTATAGGCCGAATGCGTTGGGGGTGTGGCGAGCCACGGGCTCGGGTCCCGTCTGCCAGCGCGAGGCGTAGTCGGGGAGGGATTGCGGCGGAGCGTCACCCCAGGGAAATTGTTTTTGTTCGAGGCCGCTGCGGGCGGCGCGTTCCCACTCTGCTTCGGTGGGCAAGCGGTAGGCGCGAGCGGTTTGCGAACTCATCCATTCGCAGTAGCGCGCGGCTTCATACCACGAGACTGCCGTTACTGGCTGCTGAGGATGGTTGAAGTTTTGGTCATTCCAGAACGGAGGCGGCGGGGTTCCAGTCGCGCTGAGAAAACGCGCGTATTCGGAGTTGGTCACTTGCGTGGCGGCGAACTGGAAGGCGTCGACCCAGACGCGATGGATGGGGCGTTCACAGTCTTGGCCCGCGTCCGAGCCCATCAGGAACCAGGCTGCGGGGATGACGACGAGAGTTAGCTCGCGTGCGGCCTGGGCTGCGGGTTTTGATTCCGTCGCAGGGAGCGTCATGGCGGTTGCCGCATGTGCGGTACAGGGTTAGAGTTTACCAGCGATGGCGTGGAGGGATTGAGATGGCAGAGAAGAAATTGCGGTTTCAGGCGAAGATTCAGGGGCGAGAGGCGGGCGTGGTCGCGGCGATCATGCCGCCGGTCGATGTGATCGAGTATTTCGGAACGCGGGCCCGTGTGCCCATACGGGGGACGATCAACGGCTTCACGTTTCGCTCGTCACTCATGCCCTGCGGCAATGTCCGCATGATGCCGGTGAACAAAGCTCTATGCCACGGCGCGGGCGTGAAGCCGGGAGACACGGTTGATGTCGTGATGGAACGCGACGCGGAAGCGCGAACGGTCGAGGCTCCGGCGGAACTGAAACGAGAGCTGGCGAAAAGCAGGAAAGCGCAGGAGCGGTGGGACGAGCTGGCGTTCACGCATAAAAAGGAGATAGCGATTTCGATTTCGGCCGCAAAGCAGGAAGAGACGAGGAAGCGGCGGCTGGCGAAAGTGATGCAGGTGCTGAAGACGGGGGCGAAGTGGACGGGATAGAAGTCCTTTTTGTATTCACCCTTGAAAATCCTCATTTCTCGCGCACAGAACGCGCGAGAAATGGGGCACCCTCGGATCTCTCACTCCCCGCTATGCGAGCGCAGGCGTTGCGCTAGTTCGGAGATGTCGTTGCCCTGAAAGAGGCGGATAGCGGCGATGCCGGCGGCTCCGGCTTCCAGGCAGGCATAGGCGTTGGCCAGAGTGATCCCACCCAGAGCCAGAACTGGAATGCTTGCCTGGCAGGCTTCCTTGAGCAGGCTGAGACCGGCGGGGCGTGCGTCTTTTTTCTCGAACACGGGGGCGAAGACGGCGAAGGTTGCGGCGCTAGCGGCCGCTTTGGCTACGTCTGCTGGGGAGTGGCAGGAGACGGCGACAATTGGAGCTTGTGGTGAGTTCACGCGGGCGAGTCGCCCGCGCCCACACGTTTTCCAAATTAATCTCACTTCCTGTGGGGAGACGTCGTCGGAGCGGAGGTGGACGCCGTCGGCTTCGACGGCCAGCGCGACGTCGGTGCGGGAGTTGATGAGGAGGGCGGTCGCCGGTTGCCGACTGTTAGCTGCCAGTTTTTGTGCTTCGCAGATTGCATGCATCGCTTCTCTCGCCAGGGATTCCAACTCGCGTGTGGGAAGATTTTTTTCGCGGAGTTGGATGTAGTCGACGCCGGCGCGGGCAGCTCCGGAGATTTTTTCCAAGAGGTGACGCCGGCGGGAAAGTTCGTCTCCGGGGAAGGCGGCGCGGTCGGTGATGTAGTAAAGAAGGCAGCGAGCTGGCATCTGATTGAAGTTTAATGCAGCGGCTGGTTTGCAACGAGGGACAAAAGCAGGTTCCTCGGTTGCCGTCGCATTCGCTCCGGCTGCGCTCGGAATGACAAGCAGAATTGAGGCGCGCTCGTTAGATTCTGCCCGCGGCGTGACAAAAACCGAAAAAACGTCTGTTTCACGGTCGGGTCTTCGCGATCTCCGGGAGGGCTTCGCCTTCTTTCTTGGGTGCGCCGCCGAGGTGGTATTGCGTCAGGCCATCGCGCAGGAACTCGAAGGCGTCTTCGGGGGTGTCGACGATTTTGAACTGGTCGAGATCCTCGGGAGAAATGGTGCCCGCGTCGACGAAGGCCTGGAAATTGAGGATGCGGTTCCAGTATTCGCTGCCGTAAATCACGACCAGGATTTTCTTGGCCAGCTTGTCGGTCTGGGCCAGGGTGAGGATTTCGAAGAGTTCGTCCATGGTGCCGAAACCGCCGGGGAAGATGACGAGGCCCTTGGCCAGATAGGCGAACCAGAATTTTCGCATGAAGAAATAGTGGAACTGAAAATTCAGCGCTGGAGTGACGTACTGGTTGGGACTCTGCTCGAAAGGGAGCTGAATGTTCAGGCCGATGGTTTTTCCTCCGGCTTCGTGAGCTCCGAGGTTGGCAGCTTCCATGATGCCGGGACCGCCGCCGGTGGTCACTACGAAACGGTGGCGGCGGGCGGGGATATGAATGGACCACGTGGTGAGCATGTGCGCGAGTCTGCGGGCATCTTCGTAGTAGCGCGCCATGTCGACGGCGGCCAGGGCGCGCTTCAGATCTTTTTCGACGCTTTCGGCGGGCGTGGCGGCGTGATTCTGCTTGATCGTGGCGAGGGTCTCGCTGGCATCTTTGTGTCCCTGAAAGCGGGCGGAGCCGAAGAAGACGACGGTGTCCTGAATCTGCTCGCGTCGGAAGCGCGCCAGGGGTTCTTGATATTCCGCCAGGATGCGGAGGATGCGGCCATCGGGGCTGTTGAGGAAAGGTTCGTTCTGGTAGGCGACCGGCGCGGATTCGAGATGATCAGTCATAGGTTGAGAGTCTTTCATTCACGATTCCTGGGCTCGCGATTTCAAGGCCCGAGTCGCAGGTTATCAGGATACCGGAGTGGGCTGGTTACGGGGAATAAGCAGCCGGAGGTCGTACCCTTTCGAAACACATTACTGGTGCTCGTGGTAGTGGAGTGCCTCCCAGAAACCAATCCAGATATCGAGCAGGCCCAGACCGCTGCACAGGCCGCGGAAGAAGCCGTTGGACACCACGTCGCGGAGAGCGGGAAACGAGAGCAGCAGATAGTTGTCGGTCCACTCAGGAGTCCAGGGAAGAATGATGAGCAGCACTCCGGCTACGGCACTGATCAAAACGAAGAGAAAGACCGAGGTGCGATGCATCCAGGTTTGCAGGGGACTGTCGGCCCGGCGCGTTTCGGCTTCGAGAGGCGGACCGAGAAGCGCGGTGCTGGAATCGGCCTGCGGGGGGACGGGCTTGGGGGCGTTGCCGGGAGGGCCGGAAAAAGGAGTCAGGTCGGTCATTAGCGGGCGCTCCAGCGGCAGCTCCGGCGCGACGATCCGACTGCGCGAAGACCACGGCGGGGTGCAATGCAGCATCTACCGGGGCATGCAACGCGACACGTAATAGACCCCGTGTGCCAGGAATTGGGGACAACAGGCATCCGGGTATTCTACGACTTCAGGGCCTTGATGCGCTCGGCGACGTCGCGATAGTCGATGTTGCTGCCATACACTTCCATGAAGTGGCGAAGGGCGGCAGGCTTGTCGCCGGCAGTTTCATAGGCGGAAGCCAGTTCGTAATGGAGCGCCACGCGGGTTTCGCCGTCGATGGTGGGAACGTCGAGAGCTTTGCCATACCAGCGGACGGCGGCTTCCGGCACGCCTTTATCGAGGAAGCACTGTGCCAGCCACGTGTATGTCTGCATGATCTGCGGGAAAGGATGCCCGTGATCGAACGACTGGCAGGCCTTTTGCAACTCGCCGATGGCCTCGTCGAGCAGTCCCATTTCGCGGAAAGCGATGCCCAGGTTGTAGTGGGTCTCGGGATCTTCGTCGGCGGAAGCTACGTCGGCTTCGAGATCGTGTCTGAGTTCGCCAAACATTTCAGCGATATCGACCCCGGCGTCCTCGCCAAAGGGCGAAGCCTTGGCAGCGGGTGCTGGAGTGGTTGCCGGAGCGGTTGTTGGAGTATGACCGGCCGGCGCGTGAGAGGCAGCAACTGCTGGCGGCTTGGGAGCTTCGACCGGTGCCTGCCAGGCTACGGACGCGGTCGCGACGGGCGCAGCATTCCCCAGCGCAGGAGACGCGATATGGTTTGTGGAGGCCGATGCGGCGGCGCTCGCAGCCAGCGGTGCATTCACCATCGGCCCCGCGACTGCAGCAGGTGCCGGTGGAACGGTCGTGGACTTCGCGACCGGAGCATGTGGTTCCGGCCCGGCGACCGGTGCGGCCTTCAGGAAGTCTTCCCCGAGCGATGCTTCGATATCGGCGACAAACTCGCCCAGCACCGGGGCAGTCGGCCCGCCAGAGATCACAGGCTCAATATGCGCAGCGGGAGCCAGGCCGGGTTTGGCGGGCGTTGTCGTCGCAGGGCGCGCCGCGGGTTCCGAGACCGGCTTGGTCACTGTGCCGGGCAGGAAGGTATCGCCCAACGAAGTTTCGAGATCGGAAACGAATTCCTTCAGAACGCCAGGTTGATGCGCGGGTTCAGGCTCAGGTTCGGGTTCGGCTTGGTGGACTGGCGCGTGCACCACGGAGTCTTGAACCACGGCCTCGTGAACCACTGGCTCCGGCGCGGTTTCGACCGAAATCTCGGCGACGACTGGAATCTCTTCGATGGCGGGAGGTTCCGGGGCGACGATTTCCTGGGCTACGATTTTCGGAGCAACCGTCTTCGGAGCGATGGTTTTCGCTGGAACGGGCTTCGGGGCAACGACCTTTGGCGTCACAGGCTTCGGTGCGACCGCCTTCGGTACGACGACCTGCGGTACGATGACCTCCGGTACGACGATTTCCTGTTCCTCGACTGCGGGCTCATCGACCGCAATCTCTTCGACGGAAATTTCCTCGGCCGCGGCCTCCTCGACCGCTGCTGGAGTTTCGTCGACTGTAATTTCATCGGCTGCGACTTCGAGGGTCGGAATGTCGTCGGCGGCGAGCTCTTCAACGACAGGCTCGACCGCGGCTTCGTGTTCGGCGGCTTGCGCTGTGGCGGCCTCCACTTCGGCGCGGAGTTCGTCCAGCTTGGCCTGATCGCTGGTCAGAGTCTGGAGCTTGGCCAGCGCGGCCATGGCCTGCTCAGGCATGCTATGAGCCAGATAGAAGCGAATCTCTTCGATGGTCTCGTCGACTTTGCCGGAGTCGGGAATCTCATGATCGCCGACGGCGCTGTCGACCCCGACTTCAGCCGCTTCCGCAGCGGGAATATCGGTTTCTTCTACGGTGATAGTAGAGTCATCCCACTCGGAAGAAAGGTCGATTTCAGCGGAGGCAGCCGGTTCGGCTGAAGCTGCGGACTCGTCGACAACCGCGAACTCCGCGTCCGGTTCTACGGCAATCTCGTCGGCGGATTCGGGGGGCGCGGGCCAGGCCGAACCGTCTTCCACTGTGGCTGCCTCGCTCGCGGCTTCCTCTTCGACGGCAGCCTCTTCCGCAGGAGAATCGCCGACGGAAAACTCTTCGACCGCGCTCTCTGGCTCCGCAACTGGCTTGGCATCCAGAAAAATGTGTTCGTCTTCGCCGGGTATGTCGAGCGCCGGAGCCGAGGAACGTTCCTCGTAGCGTTCGGCCAGTTCCCCGTATCGCGAAGCCTCCTCAGGATATTCGGCTGTCGAGTAGACGCTCTGTAGAGTGCGGCAGCACTGCGCAGCCTCGGCGAAGCGGCCGGCGCGCGTGTGCAAGGCGGCGAGGCGCTGATTCAGGCGCAGATCGTCAGGCGCCAGCGGTAAGGCTCCGACCAGAGGCCCGAGAGCCTTGGCGGGCATGTTGTAAGAGATGAAGAGTTCGGCGTCGGTCAGGGCCGAGCGGACGGCGAGAGCAATCTCGTCGGTATAGTGTTGGTGAACTGAAGGCGCGGTCGCTTCCAGGTCGTCGATGAGGACTACGGCTTCTTCCGGCGTAATGAGCTTGCTGCCGGAAGTGCCGCCCAGCTGGCTGACCACCTGCTGGTAATTCTGCATGTGCAGGGGGTTCTGCGGCTCGATGGTGGCGAGTTGTTGATACAGATCGCGAGCGCGGGCCAGATCACCGGACTGGACGCTGGCGTGAGCCAGCAACTCGCTGACTTCACTGATGTGCGTGGTCTCTCCGGCCTTGTTGAACAAGTCAAGCAACTTCTGCAGGGAGTCGGGATTGTCGCGCACATGCCCGATGATGGTGTGCAGGCTCTCGAGCACCCGGTCAGAGTTTTCCGCCAGCAGGCGCTCGGCGTGCTCGTCGAACACCTGCAAGGCAGTCTCATACTGTCCGGCCTGCATGAGGGCGTCGGCGAAGCTGGCGATGGCCGACAGATCGTTGTGCACGGTCAGCAGCTTGTTGGCGATGCTTCCGGCTTCGGAAAGTTGCCCGGTCTGCAGGTAGGCCTTGAGCAGATCGCGCAGACCGTCTGGATTGGAATCGAGGTCGCCGATTTTTTGCAGGGTGGCCACGGCCCCGGCAGCGTCGCCCGATTCGAGCATATTCTTGCCCTGCATGAGCAGCGCATACGCGTTGCCCGGATCGAGGGTGAGCATACGCTGCAGAACTTCTTCGGCGCCGCTGAGCGAGCCTTTGGAGCGCAGGCTTTCCGCGGCAGTGGAGAAAATCTGCCACGCTTCCGTCTTCTTGCCCAGCCGAATATAGACTTCGGCCAGGCGAACCCGCATGGTGCTGTTTTCCGGATCCATCTCCAGAATCTTCTGGAAGATGCGGACCGCGTTCTCGAGTTCGCCGGATTTCAGGAATTCTTCCGCGACCTGCAGATACTGCGCGCGGGCGTCGTTGAAAAGTCCCTGCTGGCTGTACAACTCCGCCAGTTTCAGCAAGCTCTCAAGCGAAGGCTGGAGCTTGCAGATCTTTTTGTACATGGCGATGGCTTTGACCGTGAAGCCCTGGCTGCCATACGCATCGCCTACAGTCTTGAAGCACCCGGTGGCTTTATCGGTCTCGCCGAGGCGGGAATAGAGGTCGCCGACGGTATTGGTGACCGTCAGATCTTTGGCATCATTCTTGAGGACTTTTTCGTACTCGGAGATGGCATTCTGCAGCTTGCCCTGCTGGACATACTTCTCCGCAGTGGCTAGAACCTTTTGCTTGTTGAAGCCAAACAATGCCATAAGAGTGCGAACTCCAGACCCTGGTCTTAAAAACAAAAGTCTTGAATACGAAAGTCTTCAGTACAAAGTCTTCAACGCCAAGTCTTGTTTGCAGAATCCGTGGGACGTTAGGGAAACTGCCCCTGCATCCTGCTCCGGAAGGTCATCTCGCTTATCGGCAGATGGACCGACCGGACAAGGCCAATTGTACGTCTGGATGTCCGGAACAGTGTGGTTACCAAGGGTTACCAAAAGGGAGTGTACGACCGGGTTACCAAGGGAATCACTAGGGGTGTTACACGAATAGGTCAATAGCCCGAGGGGCGGCGAGCGCCGGGAGTGATCCCCGTGCTCGCCCCGCCCTTCCCGCGCACTCGAGCCGAACGCTCAGTGATGCGAAGCCATCGCTTTCATGCTCATGGAAATGAGGCCGCGTCCTGTGTTGGTTACCTCCTGCTGGGATCGTCTTCCGGGTTGACATAATTGAACTGCAGCGGCGCCTGTCCGTGGACTTGCACCACGACCTCGCCCGAGGCCATCGCGTAGTGGTGCATGTCAGGGTCGAGATAGGCGAAGCTGCCGGCGGGGAAGGAAGCCATCTTGCTCGTGTCAAACGTATCTCCCATGCCGACCTTGAAGGTGCCGGAGATGACGGTGACATTCTCACGCTGCGGATGCCAGTGCGGCGCGAAGCGGTATCCGTCCGGCAGTTTCACTCGAACCGTGTAATCACCACTGGATGCGCCGGGGTTACCTTCAAGCACCGCGAGTTGTGCGCCAGGAGCCACGAAGGGCGGCGGTGGACCCCACTGAATTGCGTCTGGGGTGAAAGCGTTCTTTTCGTGAGCGCCGGGATGTGCGGCAACTGCGGCGACATAGCCTAGCACGCACAGAACCGGCACGATGATTAGGGTTAGATACAGATTGCTTTTCATGAATCAGCCTCCTGGGGCGAGTCTTTTGTTTGGCGAATCTTTGACTGCGGGATCATCCCTCTCTGTCGAAGGTTTTGCAACGCATACCGCATCACCTTCGAATATCTTTTATATATCGCTGCAAGTTATTGACTTGTAGGGGATAATACTCAGGCGAGGTCTCATGCCGGCTGCGAAACAAGCCACAGGCGAAGTCGAAGTCGATCTGGGCCGCTACGAACTGCGGCGCTTCGGAAGGCGCATCAGGCTGGAAAAAAAGCCGATGGAGTTGCTGATCTTCCTGCTGGAGCGTCGCGAGCAGATGGTGTCGCGTGAAGAAATCGTCAAGAAACTGTGGCGGTCCAATCTGTTTATCGACACGGAAAAAAACGTCAACAACATCGTAAGAAAACTTCGTACCGCTCTGGGTGACCATGCCGAAAAACCGCGCTTTCTAGAGACGGTGGTGGGCAAGGGCTACCGATTCGTGGGGCCGGTGCGGGTGATCGGTGCGAAATACCCTCGCTCCGATTTCGATCAGGATGCTGTCCGCGGTGTCCGCGCCGAAGAAGTGGGCGAGCGCGCGTCGATTGCTGTATTGCCTTTGATACAAGTTGGAAAGGTCTTTGACGATCAGGGCCTGTGTCTGGGATTTGCCGATGCCCTGGTTTCGCGCCTGGGGAATCTGCCGGGGGTCGACGTGCTGCCGACTTCCGCAGTGCTGAATCTGCCGCTGGAGGCAAGCGCGACCGAAATCGCTTCGCGGCTGGGCGTCCGCTTCGTAGTCCGCGGAGCGATTCAGAGGTCCAAAGAGCAGTGGCATTTGTCGCTGGAGATGTTCGACACCTATCTGCAGCAGCGCTCCTGCTTCAGGAAAAAAACTGAACTCGACTTGAAGCGGCTCTCGAACCTCGACGGCGACATTGCGAAACAAATCGCCCTCGCATTAAACCGGCCACAGGCGCCAGTGGCCATTGAGCAGCGACCACGCTATAGCCGGGATCCCATGGCCTATGCGGAATTCATGCGAGGTTATCGCATTACCGCATCCGGCGACGCCTCCATGATGGACCAGGCCAGCCATCACCTGACCAATGCCGTGACCCGCGATCCAGCGTTCGCGCTCGCCCACGCGACGCTGTCGTTTGCCTGCGCGACGCGACATTTTGAATTCGACCCGGCGAGTGTGTGGCTGGAGAAAGCCGAATTCCACTGCCGGCGTGCGCTCGAAATCGATTCAAATCTGCCGGAGGGCCATGTGGCGCGCGCGTTTCTGCTGTGGGGGCCCTCGAAAAATTTCCAGCATCTGGAGGCGATCGCCGATCTCAAGCGTGCGCTGGCCCTGCAGAGCAACCTGCCGCACGCTTACAACCGACTGGGCACGATCCTGTCGCACATCGGATTGCTTGATCATGCGCGGGAAATGTTCGAACGCGGCCGCCCTTTTCAACCCCGGAAGGCAGTGAGTCCAAGCATTGTACAGGTGTATGTCTGGGGTCAGGAATACGAGTTGGCACGACGGCAGATTGAACTCTGGCGGGCAGAGAGCCCGGGTAACAAATATCCGGTGTACTTTGCCCCCTACCCAGCCCTCATGACCGGAGACTGGAAAGAGGCGGCGCGCCTGATCGAAGAGGCATTGCAGCTGGTACCGAACGAGCCTCTCATAGTTAGCCTGCAAGGGCTGCTATACGCCAAGACAGGGAATGGAGAAGCTGCCGTCGAGTGCGTGACCAAGGCTTGCTCGAATCCAAAATCCTTTGGACACGCACATCACACCTATTACCAGATTGCCGGCACGCTGGCCCTGACCGGGCGACGCCAGACTGCCTTCGAGTGGCTGGAACGAAGTGTCAGCACAGGCTTCGCGTGCTGGCCATTTTTCATGAAAGATCCTTGCCTGGCGAGTTTGCGCGGAATGCCGGCGTTTGAACTCCTGGTGAGCACTTTGCAGGCGAAGTATCCCGATCATCTGGGATTGTTATAGCGTGGTGTCCGAACGATTCTTTCTGTTCGACGCCGGGCGACAGCGCATTTTTGTGCGGACAATGGCTGAGATCAAAGGTGAGGGTGAGGGCCTATGACTTGGATTCGAACCGTTCCACTGACTGAAGCTGACGAAAAACTCCGCCGGGCGATTGAGGGCGAGCAGATGCTTTATCCGAAGGAGTATGCCGATCCGGTGCATCCCGACCCGTCGGGGGCGTCGTCGATTGTGGGGTCGCATACACTGATTCCTGACGCGCTGTACCACGCCTTCAGCACCTTCGGGGCGCTGATGTCGCCGGACTTGCCCCTGCACCGCCGCCAGCACGAGATGATCGCCACCATGGTCTCGGTGACCAACCGGTGCGTCTATTGAATCGAGTCCCACGCAGAGTTTCTGCGTAGAGTGACGTTGGATAAAGAATTGGTCGAGGCTCTGAAGAAAGACTACGCCACCGCCCCGATCTCGCCGCAGGACCGCGTGATGCTGGATTACGTCATCAAGCTGACCAAGGATGCGACCAAGGTTTGGAGAGATGACATCGAGGGACTGCGGTCCGCGGGATTCGACGATCGCGGGATTCTGCAGATCACGCTGATCGCGTCGTGGTTCAACTACATTAATCGCGTGGCCGATGCCCTGGGCGTGGGCAGGGAGTAGTCTTCTACCGCCCTACCCGGCGTTGAACGCCGGGCTGTTTTCAGATGTCCCTACGCGACAATTCTCCTGAATCTAATACGTGAACTCCTGAATCTGGCCCGTCCCCGGACCATCTACGAACCCGGTTCGCGTGCTCGGATGCATCGCGATATGCATGGCAATCACAGTCGACGCGTTGGAGAAGCTGAATCCATTCAGCGTTTCCTGGAGAATGCCGTTGGTGTCGTAGACATAGATCGAACTGCCGGTGCTCGCCGAACTGGAAACCGGCTGGGCCACGAGAAACAGTTTGTGGGTCGCGTCGAACTCGACGTCGGCGCCGCTGAATATCTGATTTTCGCCGGA
>JBELAE010000097.1:0-14201 GCA_049509155.1 Candidatus Sulfotelmatobacter sp. | reverse complement strand
ATTGCCGAATCGGCTAACCCCAACGGCTCCCTGGACAACATCGCCGGGATCTGCAGCCCCGGGGGCAATGTCGTCGGCATGATGCCTCACCCGGAGCGGTCAGCCGAGCCGGAACTGGGGTGCACCGACGGAATGAAGGTATTCCGGTCGATGGTCGGTGCCATGGCGGGCCGGTAGACGGCTTTCGGTTGCATCAGCCTACTCGATCTACTTTCATCGAACCGGCGCTCGGAACCAGCGCTCGAAGATTTTTCTAGGTTATCAACAGGCTCTCGGTATATGGTCATTCCGTCTTCCCCTGTAGTACGGGTCCCCTAAAACCTAGTTGTGTTTCACCAGCACACGCGGGGAGGCGTGTCTTTCATGACACCGAAGCAGATATTAGATTCCTTTTCAGAAACCTTAGTGCGGGACGAGCGGATTCTCAGCCCGCAGGAACGCGCACTGGTGGCGACTTTGCTGCAGCATGCCAAGGCTGCCCCAGGCGAGAACCCGCAGATGCAGGAAGCGGTCCGGGCAGTGATTGCATCTGCTATCGGCGAGACCGTAGCGCAGCGCGCTTTTGCCGTGCTCGGCGGCAGCATTGTGGAACGCATCCTGGAAGGCAGCACGTTGCCGCAGGCCGACTCCGCGATTGCGCGGACTGTGGACACTTATGCTGGCCCGCATCCGCCCCTGGGCCCACAACCCCCGGGAGAGTTGCGAGCTACCGCGGCGGAGACTTACGTCGGACCGCATCCCCCACTCGGTCCACAGCCCCCTAGCCTCCCGCTGCGGAGGATGGGAGAACCGGATCCGCCATCGGTGGGGCCGCAGCCGGGGCCGGGCGTTCGAGCCCCGCAGAAAGCGCCGCAGCCTCCGAACCGGCCGATGGGAGAACCGGATCCGCCGTCAGGACAACCGCACCCGGGGCCGGGGGTTCGAGCTCCGCAGAAAGCGCCGCAGCCTCCGGGCCGGCCGATGGGAGAGCCGGATCCGCCATCGGGACAGCCGCACCCGGGGCCGGGAGTTCGCGCGCCTCGGACTGAACCCGATCCACCGAGCCACCACACTCGCACGACCGTGGTTTCTGAAGCGAACGTTGGAGTTGAGATCGTGGAACGGCCTGCCGAGTTGCCGGCCAAGTGCGTCGTGCTGGATGAATTCCTGGCGCCCGCGGAACTGGCCAATCTCACCCGCTTTGTTTTAGAGCACGAAGCCGACTTCACCGCCAGCACCGTGGTTTCTCCTCGCGCGGAGGAAGGCGAGGTTAACGGCGAGATCAGCGGCGTCATTAACTATGATCACCGCCGCTCCCGCGTTCTGATGGATCTGGCGCAACACCAGGACGTGATGCTGGACCGCATCAAGTCCGTGTTGCCGCTGGTTCTGGATCAGCTCGGCATGGAGGAATTTGCCATTGCCGATGCGGAAGCCCAGGTCACCGCCAGCAATGACGGGGACTTCTTCCACTTCCACAGCGACAACGGCAGCGAACGCGTGGCTTCGCGCCACTTGACGTTTGTCTACTTCTTCCATCGCGAGCCCCGGCAGTTCGAAGGCGGTGAACTGCGGATTCATGACTCGCGCCTGCAGGACGGGGTTTACGTCAGTGAAGGCAGCTACCAGACGATCGTGCCACAGCAGAACCAGATCGTCTTCTTCCCGTGCGAATTGCTGCACGAAATCACACCGGTGAATTGCTCTTCGCAGCTTTTCGCCGACGGCCGCTTTACCTTGAACGGATGGCTTCGTCGTTAACCAACAAAGCATGAAGAATAAAACGTGACGAACAAAGCATGAGCAACACCACCAACAACCCGGCGTGGCTGGAGTGGATGACGACCCTGATGGGAGAAGCATCCCAGGCAGAGTTGTCGCACGCAGGGTCGTCGCATGACGAACTATCACGGGAAGGAGCGTCGCGGTCGACCTATGCTGCGACGCTTCCTCCCGATCTTTTCTATTGCCTGCTGGATGAACTGCCCCTGCACTTGATTCCGCGGCACGCGTTCAAGTCATTGCGGCTGCAAGAGCTGCAACAGCTGCAAGGGCTTGAAGAGCTTCAAGGGCCTAATGAAAACGATCAGCAACCTCTGTACCTTAATCCCGACTGCATCTTTTGCACCGACGGCCAGCTGCCGGAGGAACTCGAGTCAAGAAGGGAACAGTTCTCAGGATTCGCTCTGCAAGGAACTATGGCATGGGTGCGAAACCCGGCCACCGGAAACCTGCTTCCATTCTGGCTGGGGCCGCGGCTGGAAGGTGTGGCGCGAAGTCTGCGGCTGAATGAAGCGGTACCAACGTCCGCGTCAGACGGAGCGCCGAGCAGCCTTCCGAGGAAGGCGCAGCGCCTGGTCGCGGCAAGCATCCTGCTGCCGGAAAATCAAATCGGCCAGCGCGAACGTGAGAGAGCTGAAAGGATCGCGAAGGCCTCCGCCTTGTTTCGCGAGCAGGGCTACGCGCCGCTCGGCGGGCTGATTCACCCATTTCACATCGCGGCTTTGCGCCGGTATTATCGCTACCTGATCCGCAGCGGCGCGATCCGGCTGGGCGACGGCCAAAGCCCCCGCCGCTACGTCGCCCACAACGAGCCTGTAGCACGCTTCTTCCACCAGGACATTGCCGCCACCCTGAGCGCCGTGGCTGGGGAATCCCTCAAGCCGTCCTACGTCTATATGGCGTCGTACTTGAGTGGAGCTGAGTTGAAAAAACACACCGACCGGGCGCAATGCGAGTTCAGCGTGACCCTGTGTCTCGATTTTTCTCCCGAGCCCGAGCTCGAAACTCCCTGGCCGATTTGCCTGGACGCTCCCACCGGGAAGGTCACCGCCTATCAGGCTCTGGGAGACGGCCTCGCCTACCGCGGAACTCGCTTGCCCCATTACCGCAGCGCTCTCAGCGAGGGCCAGACTTCGACTTCTATTTTCTTTCACTATGTAGCGGCAGATTTTTCGGGGCCACTGGAGTGAAGGAAAAGCTCGCACGCCCGTTCTAGTGCAGGCGTTTCAGACGATCTAGCGCAGCCCGGAGATCAGGTCTAGAACGGAAAACGCCTCATTGTAGCTGTAGGCAAAGCGGGTGCCGTCGCGGCTGGCTATAACCGGGGAGACGGTGACCACCCCGGCCGGTGCTCCCGGCCTCAACTCCTGCACGACCGTTTGCTTTCCGGTGGCGATCGCGACCTTGTAGATTTTGCTGGGAAGCTCGCCCGAATGATATCCAAAGAGCTCCGCCCCATCGCTTGACCACTGCACCGGCACGAATCCAGCATCCAGCGCGGGGATCGGTCGCGGCGGACCGCCTGCGATGGGGTAGATGGCTGCGGGAGAATTCACCCCAACGCCGACGACGAACCGGTTGTCGGGCGACGAAGGACCGCACTTGCTTCCCTCCGGGGTTACGGCCGTGGTCCTGCCGACGGCCACGTCTAACATGAAGCAACGGGTTGCATGCCCCTGCTCATTGCCATTGACGATGATCCTTTGCCCATCCGCCAAGAAGCGGGCCCAACCGCTTCGAATGGATTCCAATCCGCTCGTCTTGACGGGACGAGGCTGGCCGGGTCCGGTCGGCAGCAGCGTCAACTCGGTCGGGTGACCGGTAAAGGCGATCGCCCATTTTCCGTCGGGCGAAAGTCCACCCGCACTGCCGTCCCCCAGTCGCACGGGCATGCTGCCGTCCAACTTGCGCAGCGCTACGACATCGCCCGCTCCTGTGGCTTCGCTGGAATCCTCAAACAACACAGACTGCCCGTCGGGAGAAATGTCCTTGGCCACATTCCAGTCGTGCCACGACAGTTCCACGGCTTGCTTGCTGCCCACCGTGGTGAAAGCCATTGCCAGACGTTTAATGTTCAACGCGACCAGCACGCGACCGTCTGGGGCAATGTCTTGCAGAGTCATTGCCATGGGTAAGGCCAGCACAGTGCGGACTTTGCCGGAGAGCGTGACCGCCATCAAGTTCAGGTTGGTGCCGCTCTCCGCGGCCGTGAACCAGATCTCCTTGCCATCGGGCCGCCACGCGACTCCCTGTTCCGACGCCCACTCACGGGTAAGAGTCTTGATGTGGCCGGCCAGGTCAGTCACGCAGACTACTCCAAGGTTGTCCCAGAGCGTCTGGTGATTCATGAACGCGATCTGCTTATGATCGGGAGAGAAACGAATGTTGCTGATCCAGCCGCCATTGTTCTGGTACAGCACGTTGCCGATGGGATATTCCAGACGGCTTTGGCCATCGACATCATGGACCACCGCTAACCCGCCCTTTGCGTCCCAATCTGCCCAACGGACATCGGGCAGCAACTCTTTCGGAGATCCTCCGGCCTGGGGTGTGCGCGCCAGCATGCCACCAACGGTTTCGAGTTGGCCACTGTGTGTGCCGTGCAGGGCGATCGCGAGTTCGTTGTCAGGGGAAGGCGAAACGGCCAGCAGATTGGCATCGCTCAAATTGAGTGGTTGGGTCAGAAAAGAATCTCCCACCGTCGTAAGAATCTGCACCCGTTTGTTGTTCCACTCGGCGCTATAAACGATGGACCGACCATTCGATGCGAAGCGCGCTAAATATACCGTGCCCGCTTCGGAAGTTAAACGACGGTAAGCCGGAGCCTCAGCTGGAGGAGGCGCCACGGCTAGAATCGCAGCCACCGCCACCAAGACTGCCACGAGCGCCCAAGGCAGCGCCGACAACGTTCGAACGATTGACCTCGGCGTGGGAGCCCCTCTGACCACCGAAGACCCGGAGAGCGTCTGCAGCGCGAAAACCAAATCCTTGGCCGACTGAAAACGATTCTCCGGATCTTTCTCGAGGCAATGCCGCACGATGTCCTGATATCCCGGCGGAATCGCAGCCCTTTCCATCTCGGCATTCGCCGGCTCTTCGCGCAGAACCGCGGTCATGGTGTCCACTTGGGTTTCACCGTGAAACGCGCGGCAGCCAGACACCATTTCGTAGAGAATCGCACCGAAGCTGAAGATGTCGCTGCGGTGATCCACGGTCTTGCCCCGCAGTTGCTCGGGAGACATGTAGGCGTACGTGCCGACTATGGTTCCCTGCTTGGTAACCGTAGTCATGCTTTCAAGGGAGTGGCCATCTTCCGCAAGGGGAGACAAGAGTTTGGCTACGCCGAAATCCAGAATCTTGATGCGTCCATCGTTGGTGAGAAACAGATTCTCCGGCTTCAGATCGCGATGAACAATGAGCCGGTCATGCGCAGCGGTCAGGCCCTGCGCGATCTGCAGAGCGTAATCTGCCGCGGCCCGCATGGGGATGGGGCCCTCGTTCAAACGCTGGCGCAGGTTTTTTCCCTCGAGCAGCTCCGAGACGATGTAAGGCACACCGCCTTCGAGGCCGACGTCATAAATAGCCAGAATGTTGGGATGGTTCAGCGCTGCCGCGGCCCGAGCTTCCAGCTCAAAGCGGCGCAAATGGTCAGGATTGTCGCTCGATGCCGGCCGGACCAACTTCAATGCAACATAGCGGTCCAGTCTCTCGTCGCGGGCGCGAAAAACTTCGCCCATGGCTCCCGCACCGATTCTTTCGAGGACCCGGTAGTGCCCGACAAGCTGGCCAGTCATAAACGGTTAGACGAAGGCGTCAAAACGACAGCAATTACCCAAGCGCACGTTGCTTGGCATGTTAGGGAATGCGGCTCGCCTCGTCAACAGGATTGCGCACATCGTGAACTACAGCGTAAACACCGTTCTGGGCGTGCTAGAATGTGCCCGCTGTGGGTCAGCCTCCTATACCGCCGCCAACGCCGCCGTCGTGTTCCGAGTGTGCCAGCAAGACTCAGCCCGCCGGAGGCGGACCGCCCACCCAGTCTGCGTCGCGCCTGTGGCGTTCGAGTGACGGCAAGACTCGCATCGACACGCCTCTAACCAGCGTCATCTCCGATCCCGGCTTGAAGCAGACCATTGTGCTCGATCACGTGAAGAAAGAGGCGAGCATCATGCCCATGAAGATGTCTCCGCCGGGAGCGCCTCCACTGCCGAGTGCGCCGGGGGCACCGGCAGCGCCAGGTACTCCGGCCGTGCACGTGCAGGATCTGGGTAAGTCGATGATCGACGGGCACGAGGTCGAGGGCAAGCGCTTCACTTTGCCCCATTTAGCCCCACCGGCCAAGCCGCCGTTACCGGCGATGCCGGGGGTTAAGATGCCCGGCGCAAATGTTCCTGGTTTGAAAATGCCTGGTGCTCCTGCTGTGCCTGGTGCTCCTGCAGCGCCGAAGCCGCCGGGAGCGCCCGCTCCGCCGTCAGCCGCTCTGCCAAAACCGCCGAGCGTGACCGAGTTGTGGACCAGCGTGAAGTTGAAGACTCCGGTGCTGACCAAGGTCACCACCCCTGCGGGTGAGCTGACCACTTACTGCAAGCCCACGGTAACCGCCGAGCACCCGCCCTCGGTGTTTCAAATCCCCCCAGGCTATACGGTCAAGCCCCCGAAACCCTGAGGACTCAAGAGAGTCCATGCTATAATGCATGTTCGCCTGCATACGAATCGAGGCTATTCTGTGATCTCCTCTGAAGGCGAATCCTGCGCCATCCGTAGCTCTTTAAAGATCTTTAGACACGAGGTCTAACCATGTCCGGCCATTCAAAATGGGCCACAATCAAGCATAAAAAGGGCGCGCTTGACGCCAAGCGCGGCAAGATTTTCACCCGTCTCATCAAGGAAATCAGCATTGCCGCGAAGAACGGCGGCGGCGATCCTGACTCCAACCCGCGCCTGCGTGGCGCCATCATCGCGGCCAAGGCGGAGAACATGCCCGCCGACAACATCAAGCGGGCCATCCAGCGCGGCACCGGCGAACTGCCCGGCGCCACCTACGAGGAATTTTCGCTGGAAGGCTACGGGCCCGGCGGGGCCGCGGTTCTGCTCGACATCAACACCGACAATCGTAACCGCACCGTCAGCGAAATCCGTCACGCCTTCGGCAAGAACGGCGGCAACATGGCCGAAGCCGGCGCCGTCTCCTGGATGTTCCACAAGAAAGGCGACATCCTGATTTCGAAGACTGCCGCAAAAGAAGACGACCTGATGAACATCGTTCTCGAACACGGCGGCGAAGACTTGAGTGACGATGGCGACAACTGGGAAATCCTGACCGAGACTTCGGCATACGAAGCGGTTCTCGAAGCGGTGAAGAAAGCCGGCATTGAACCCATTTCCGCCAGTGTGGCCATGATTCCGCAGAACTACATCAAGCTGGAAGGCGCCGCCGCCAACACCATGATTCGCCTGATGGAAGCCCTCGAAGAACACGACGACGTGCAGAACGTGCACTCGAACTTCGACATCGATCAGAAACTGCTGGAAGAAGTTGCGGGATAGCAGTGCCGCAGCGCAATAGATTTTAAAGCCGCCCTCGTTTGGGGCGGCTTTTGTTCTTGGCAATCGGTGAAAATAAAAGCCGCGCATTTCTGTTCGGCTGGAGTTTTCAACATGTTCGTGCAAAACGCTGTGCAAAAGGGCCTAAATATCTTTGCAAGTGATTCACGAAACGGGCGGTTCAACACTTTGCACTAGAGTGAGGGCTGGCACTTTCGTGGCGGGACCCGCGGGCAAAATATTTCTTGGAACTCAGACCTTGAAGGTTAGACCTTGAAGCTAACCGTGAAAGTTCGACTCGACAAACTTCTCGTGGATCGTGGTCTGGCCGCCTCGCGCGAGCGTGCCCAGGCGCTGATCCTCGCGGGCAAGGTGCTGGTGGACGATCAGAAACTCGAGAAGGCGGGCGCGCAGGTGGTTGCGGATTGCGCGATCCGCCTGCTCGGCGAAGATCTGAAATATGTCAGCCGCGGCGGGCTGAAGCTGGAGCGCGCCCTCGACCACTGGAACATCGCCGTCGCGGGCAAAATTTGTCTCGACATAGGCGCATCCACCGGCGGCTTTACCGATTGTCTTCTGCAGCGTGCCGCCGCGCAGGCCATCGCGGTCGACACCGGTTACGGCCAGATAGACTTTCGGCTGCGAGGGGACGCACGGGTAAAGCTGCTCGAAAAAACCAACGCCCGCTATCTTAAGCGCGACGCGGTTGGTGTCACTGTGGATCTCATCGTCATGGACGTTTCCTTCATCTCGGCAACTCTGGTTCTTCCTGCCGTGATTAGCGCCGCTTTTCCCGAGGCGACACAAGAATCCCCGCAAGAATTCAAAGCCCGCCAAAGCCGGGAAATCGTCGTGCTGGTCAAGCCCCAGTTCGAAGCGGGCAGGGAACACGTGGGCAAGGGCGGCATTGTGCGCGACGAAGCGGCGCAATTGGCTTCAGTAGAGAAAGTCAGAACCACGCTGCAAAAGCTGGGAGCAGCACACACCGACTCGATCGAATCGCCCATCCTCGGCGCCGAAGGCAATCGCGAGTTCCTGCTCTATGGTAAGTTTTGAATCCTCCGTCCTCCGTGCCCTCTGTGGTTAAGTCGTTGAATTTCTGTACAATCTTTCTTTGCCTATGGCCAGCCCGCTAGCGTCCTTCCCAAAAACCGCGGCCATCCTGTCTCGGCCCGAGCGCCCTGAAGTCGCGCAGATTCTCCCTGGCCTTTTCATCTGGCTCGCCGAGCACGGCTACAGAGTCATCATCGACACGGAAACAGCGGGCTATATTGCAGGACAGGAGATCGTTCCCCGCGGCCAAATGGCGGCGCACTCGCTCGATCTCGTGGTGGTCCTCGGCGGAGATGGAACGCTGCTGTCGGCCGCGCGCGTCACGGCCGCGGTCGATGTGCCCCTGCTGGGAGTCAACCTGGGTTCGCTCGGATTTCTCACAGAAGTGCCGCTGCCCTCGCTCTACTCGATGCTGGACGCGATTGCGCAGGGCCGAGCGGCGGTCGAACATCGCTCGCTGATGCAGGTGCAGTTGTTGCGCGAGGGCGCGGTGCGCGACAGTTACCTTGTGTTTAACGATGCAGTAGTAAACAAGACCGTCCTCGCCCGCCTCAACACTTATGATCTCTACATCGACAAGGCATTCGTTTCCAGTTATCGGGCCGATGGCATGATTATCGCCACGCCGACGGGCTCCACGGCGTACTCGTTATCAGCGGGCGGACCCGTGCTCATGCCGAGCGTCAATGCCTTTGTGATTACTCCGGTCGCGCCGCATTCTCTCACTCATCGCCCGCTGGTTGTGCCGGATTCCGTGGAGATTGAAATTCTGCTGCGCAGCGAAGAAGACGTCGCCTATTTGAGCCTGGACGGACAACCCGGCCTCGATCTGCGCGACGGCGATCGCGTGCGCTGCTGCCGCTCCGAACATCACGTGAATTTGTTCCGCACTGGGGCGGACTTCTTCCATGTGCTGCGCACCAAGCTGAAGTGGGGAGACGGCAGACCCGAGTTGAATGATGTGGAGTGAAGAAGCGGCTAGATTTCAGCGCGAAGCAGGTCTGAGATGTTTTCCCGCCGCCGGATCAGCTTCACCGACCTGCCCGTAACCAGCACTTCCGCGGGACGCGGGCGAGTGTTGTAGTTCGACGACAGCACCATTCCATAAGCGCCAGCATCCAGAATCGCGAGCCGATCTCCTTCGCTGACCGGTGGCAATTCACGATCGCGTGCGAAAAAATCTCCGGTCTCGCAAACCGGGCCGACGATATCGGTTATCTCGCACTTCGCGATTTCCGGCTTTGCCGCCGACTCCTCCCGGCGCGTGACTGGAACGATCTCGTGATAGGCCCCGTAAAGTGCAGGCCGGATCAAGTCGTTCATCGCCGCATCCACCACGAGAAATCGTTTGCCGTCATTTTCCTTGCGGTAAATCACCGACGTGACCAAAACGCCTGCGGGGCCAACGATCGAACGCCCCGGCTCCAACAGCAGCCGCACCTTCAGACCGCGCAATGGCGCGGCCAGTGCCCCAGCGTACGCCGCCACACTGGCCGAGAACTCCCGCCCGCTCGGCTTGTCGTAGGTGATGCCTAACCCGCCGCCCGCGTCGATGTAGTCGATGCTGTGGCCGTCTTCGCGCAGTTCGCCGACCAAGTCGGCCACGCGCGCGATGGCCTCACCAAAAGGGGTCACGTCGGTGATCTGCGAGCCGATATGCACGCTCACACCGCTCACCTTCATGTATCGCGCGCCCGCCGCCTTGGCGTACAGCGCTCGCGCTTCGCGAATGGGTACGCCGAACTTGTGCTTGCGCAGGCCGGTCGAAATGTAGGGATGGGTCTCAGCCGCAACATCGGGATTCACTCGCAGCGCCAGCGGCGCCGTCTTGCGCAGCCGCCCAGCGCACTCGGCCAGCGCCCATAATTCCGACTCGCTCTCGACATTGAATAGCATGATGCCGGCTCTCAACGCTGCGGTCAGTTCTTCGCGCGTCTTGCCGACACCGGAGAACACGACTCTCTTCGCAGCCTTGCGGTCCGCTGCCAGCACGCGTTCCAGTTCTCCTCCGGAAACCACGTCGAATCCGCAGCCCTGTCTGGCCAACAGCCGCAGAATGCTCAGGTTCGAATTCGCCTTGACCGAGTAGCAGATAGTATGCGGCAGGCCGCGAAACGCCGCGTCGAACGCGGCATAGCGCTCGCGGATCATCGCCGCCGAGTAAACGTAGAGAGGTGTACCGTATCGCTCGGCCAGGTTTTGCAGGGGCACGTCTTCGCAATAGAGCACGAACTGTCGAGAGTTGTGCACGCCGCGTTTCGTCTCACGCAGCTTTGTCTCAACATAGACAAATCCGGGGGCACGCGCTGCCGGGCTCTGGCTACGCGGAGTCATTTCTTTTTGTGAGGAGTATGCGCGCCGGCATGCACGCGGATAGCGACGACCGTCTGGTCATCGAACGTCTCCACGCCCGCCGAGTGTTCGGCCGCTGCCTTGAAGAGCGAATCTACGACGCAGTTCGCCGATTTGTCAGAGCATTCGGAAATGATTTTCTCGACTCGTCCCCGGCCGAACAGTTCCCCTTTGCGATTGCGCGCGTCGAGAATGCCGTCGCTGAAGAACACGAACATGTCGCCGGGCTTCATGCGGAATGTGAATTCATCATATTCAGCTTCGTCGAACAGGCCGAGGGGCAAGCCGGTTGCCTCGATCACTTCATTCTTGCCGCCGTGCACAAAAATGGGGCGGGGAAGTCCCGAGTTCGCAACCGTCAGCGTGCGATGCTCGTCATCCCACACCGCATAGATAATGGAAACGAACTGCGCCTCGATGCGCCGCTCGGCCAGCGATAGATTCACTGCGGAGAGCATTTCCGCGGAACCAGGCTCAATCGGGGCATGCGAGCGGATGATTCCACTCACCAATGCGGCATAAATAGCCGCCGGCGCGCCTTTCCCGCTCACGTCGCCGATGGCAATACCAAGCCGCGACATCGAATAAGGAATGAAATCGTACAAGTCGCCGCCGATGGCGCGAGCGGGCACGAATTTCGCGGCCACATCCAAATGAGCCAGCTTCGGACTGGTCTGCGGCAGCAGTCGCCCTTGTAATTCGCGCGCCAGAGCCAGATCGCGCTCCAGTCGCCGTTCTTGCCGTTCAATTTCTTCATACAGGCGAGCGTTCTCGATCGCAATCGCAATTTGCGCCGCCAGCGTCGTCATGGTGCGCTGGTGTTCTTCGGTAAAAAATCCGCGCCGTGTGTGCTCCAGATCGAGCACACCAATCACCTTGCCTTTGTAAATGAGGGGCACGGCCAGTTCCGAACGAGTCTCAGGATTGGCTTCGACGTAGCGCGGATCCTTGCAGACATCGGGTACAAGCACCGCCTGCTTGCTCTCGGCCGCTGCGCCCACCAGCCCGCGCCCCAGCGGGACATCGTGCTTCAGATGAATATTCTCGTTGAAGCGCAGCGAGAAGCGATGCTGCAGTTTCTCGCCGGAAGCATCGAGCAGCAGGATGCTGAACATCTGGTAATCGATCAACCGCCGCACCAGTTCCGCGATCCGGCCGAGCAACTCGTCCAGGTTCAAGATGGAAGTCAGTTCGCGGGCAATTTCGTTGAGCAGCAGCAGAATGCGCGCCTGCTTGGTGGTGCGGGTGTAGAGTTGAGCGTTCTCGATGCCCGCGGCCATGCGCGAAGCGACCAGAGTCAGCACATTCACGTGCTCTTCGGTGAAGTAGCCCGGTTCGCGTGCCTCGATGTCGATAACGCCGATGACGCGATTCTTGGTGATCAGCGGGATGGCCAGTTCCGAACGCACGTTGGGAACCGCCTCAATGTAGCGCGGGTCCTTGGTCACGTCGTCAATCAGCACTGCTTGCCGCAATTGAGCGGCCTGCCCAGTCACTCCTTCGCCGACCTTGATGCGGCTGCGCTCGGCAAATTCCGGCGGATAGCCCACCTGAAATCGGAAGCGCAGTTCCTGAGTTTTTTCGTTGAGCAGCAGAATCGCAAAGATTTCGTAATCGATGACTTTGCGAACGACCTCGGCGACCCGGCGCACGGTCGTATCCAGGTCGAGCGACGTGGCCAGCACGTCAGCCACATCGAGCAGCAGCGACTCGACCGGCAAGCGCTCCGGTTTGGACAGCACAGAACCCATTGTTTGTATGATAGCAGCCGTGTTCCCCGTCTTAAGCGGGAAGGAACCGCGGCGCAAAACGCGTCAGTACTCTCGACGCACTGCTATTCTCTCGAGACTATTCTCTCGGCACTATACTCTCGGTACTATGCAAATGTCGGCGAGGTTGCGATACTTCTCCGCGTAGTCCAATCCGAAGCCAACTACAAATTCGTCCGGAATCTTGAAGCCGACATAATCGCCCTCCAGCGGAAGCTTGCGCCGCGAAGGTTTGTCGAGCAGCGCCGCAACTTTCAACGACCGGGGCTGCCGCGCCAACAGCATTTTCTTTAAATATGTCATCGTCAGGCCAGTGTCCAGGATGTCTTCCACGAGAATGATGTTCTTGTCTTTGATGGATTGATCCACATCCTTGGTCAACTTCACTTCGCCGGTCGAGTCCCAGCCGCTCTTCAATTCGCTGGCCGGGCTGGGACGATTCCCATAGCTCGAAACCCCAATGAAGTCGAAGGTAGAGTCGAGCTCTACCTGCCGCGCCAGATCGGCCAGAAAAATCGCCGCACCTTTGAGCACGCCGACAAAAATGACGGACTGGCCGGTAAAGTCCTTCGTGATCTCCTCGCCCAGTTCGGCGATGCGCCTGGCGATGTCCTGCCGCGGAATCAGCACCTTGAGTTCTGCCATGGCGTTTCATATTAAACTAGGGAGCGGATTAAATGGAAAGGCAGTCGGTACTCAGCACTCAGCATTCGGCCTTGACGCAGTTCAAGAGGTTCCCGGCAACACCCGCTGCTGGCTGAATGCCGAGTGCTGAATGCTGATGGCTAGAAGCTAGAAGCTAGAAGCTAGAAGCCAGGAGCTACAGACAGCATGAACCTGAGAGGCATCAAACTGACGTGGCTGGGCCACTCGACTTTCCGCATTGAGACTCCGGCGGGCAAGACCGTCATCATCGATCCCTGGATCATGGGTAATCCCATGTGTCCCGCGGCCGACAAGACGGTGAAGAAGGCAGACGTCCTGCTCTGCACGCACGGTCACGGAGATCACATCGGCGACGCAGTTGAAATCGTCAATCAACATAACCCGCTGGTGGTTGGTATCTACGAACTTTGCCTCTGGCTTGCGAAAAAGGGCGCTAAACAGATTTCTCCCATGAACAAGGGCGGGACCCAAACTGTCGGCGACATCAAAGTCACCATGGTTCACGCCGACCACTCCTGCGGAATCCAGGACGGCGACGAGATCGTTTACGGCGGCGAGGCCTGCGGCTACGTCGTGGAATTCGAGAATGGCGTGAAGCTTTACCACGCTGGCGACACCAACGTATTCGGCGACATGGCAATTATCCGCGAGCTATACGCGCCCGAGATTGTCATGCTGCCCATGGGCGATCACTTCACCATGGGACCTCGCGAAGCCGCGTACGCGATCAATCTGCTCAAGCCGAAGACGGTCATCCCCATGCACTTCGGCACATTTCCCGCCCTGACGGGAACTCCCGGTGAATTGCAGAAACTCGTCCCCGGTGTTGAAGTGTATGAGATGAAGCCGGGCGTCACGATTGGGTAATAATTAATAGCGGCGAGCGGTTTGAGAAACGCGCAAATTCGAAAGGAAGCCCGTGACGGAAAGCAAGAAGACCGAGAGCCAGAAGACAGAAAGCAAGAAGAAAGACAACCGCGCCAGTTGGCGGCACTACAACTTCACCACCGCAGGGCCGGTCGACGACTACCTCTATTCCATGCTGCCCAAGCGCGA
>JBELAE010000096.1:0-14208 GCA_049509155.1 Candidatus Sulfotelmatobacter sp. | reverse complement strand
AACCCGCCGACTCCCTGGCCGTTGAAGGAATAGAGGATAAGGACCGCAATCGGCAGGTAAAGAAATGCAAACACTGCCGCAGCGTGAAACGGCAGCCAGCGCGAGCGTGGCGTGTTGCCGTTGTCAGCGCTGCCGCTCACGAGAAGCTCCATTTCTTTTCCAAGCGCTCGGATAAGAAGAGCAGGCTCACCACTATTACGAGCATGGCCAGAGAAATCGCCGCGCCCAGCGGCCAGTCGTAGGAAGCGCCGAACAAACTCACCACGATATTCGAAATCATGATGCCGCTCGGGCCACCCAACAAAAGTGGCGCGAGGAAATCGCCCAGGCTCAAGACGAAAGCGAAGGTCGCGCCGGCAACCACTCCAGGAATTGACAGCGGGAAGATAACTTTCCAGAACGTCTGTGCCGGGGTCGCGCCCAGATCGTGGGAGGCCTCGACCAGGTTGCGCGGAATATGTTCCAGCGCCGCGTAAATCGGCAGAAACGTGAAGGGCGTATAGATATGGGTGAGCGTCAGAACTACGGCAAACGGGCTGTAGAGCAGAAAGTCGAGCGGATGCCGCGTCAGGTGTACATACTGCAGCAGGGTGTTGAGCACGCCATCGGAGCCGAGAATCGTCTTCCACGCATAGGCGCGCACCAGATAACTGACCCACAGCGGAATAATCACTAGCTGATAGAGCAGGTCTTTTTTCTTGCCCGCGTAGAACGACAGGAAATATGCTAGCGGATAGCCCAGCAGCAGAGAAAACAACATCACGCGAGCGGCGATCCACATGGAGCGCAGCAGGGTCTGCCAGTAGACCGCCTTTCGCAACAGATCCTTATAGTTCTCGAGATTCCAGGAATGCACGATGACCTGCTGCGGCGAGACCGACCAGAAGCTGTAGCAAAACATCAGCAGATAGGGCACGAGCAGGAAGACCGTCACCCAGAGCAGCGGCGGGACGGTTACAACCGTCTTGTAGGCGCGGGAGAACATTATTCGTTATTCCTTAGTTTCTTATCCCTAGCTCCGTTCGGGAGATTCACGCACGAGAACCGCGTCGGCAGCGGAAAACTCGAGTTCAATTTCTTGATGCATTCCGTTCGATACTCCGCCCGCACTGGCCATGCGCACAACGAGCACGAGTTCGTCGGGACATTGCACGCGAATCAACTCTGTGGCGCCGTGAAATGCCTGATGCAGAACTCGGCCACGAACGCGGACAGTTTTGTCGTCCGTGCTGCTTCCCGAAGTCACAGCATCTGCCAGCCGAATGTGCTCGGGCCGCAAAGAGAAAAGCACCGGGCCATCGGGGAGAGAAGCCGGCCACGCCATCGACCCGCAACGAACAATGCTGCCGCGCGCTTCTGCCTGCAGCAGATTCGTGTGCCCGATGAATTGCGCGACGTAGGCGGTTGCTGGTCGGTTGTAAATCTCGCGCGGTGTGGCGACCTGCTCCAGTTCACCCGAACGCAGAAGGGCGATACGGTCCGACATGACCATCGCCTCTTCCTGATCGTGGGTTACGAATACGAATGCGATGCCTACCTCGCGCTGCAGCGATTTCAGCTCCACCTGCATCTGACGCCGCAGGTTGGCATCGAGCGCTGAGAGCGGCTCATCCAGCAATAGCAGTCGAGGGCGGTTCACCAGCGCGCGTGCCAGCGCGACTCGCTGCTGCTGGCCGCCGCTGATCTTCGACGGTTTCGATTTCGCGTGTGCTGTCATCTTTACTTTGTCGAGAGCGTCAGCGACTCGCTGTGCAATTTCTGCGCCAGGGCGCTTGGCCACACGTAATCCGTACCCGACATTTTGCTCGACGGTGAGATGCGGAAATAGAGCATAGTTTTGAAACACGGTGTTGACGCGACGCCGGTAAGGAGGCTGGTGATCGAGCCGCTCGCCCATCCAAAGTTCGCCGGAAGTCGCGGTCTCAAATCCGGCGATGATGCGCAGCAGTGTGGTTTTTCCCGAACCACTCTCTCCCAGGATGGTCAGAAATTCGCCTTCGGCGATTTCCAGTGAAACATTGCGGAGCACCGTGTTGCGGCCGAAGTTTTTGGCCACATTGCGGATGCTGAGCAGAGTGGGATTCGCGTTGGATTGCTTATCCTCGGCGTCCGCGCTAGAGACAGCGTTTAGAAAGGGCATAGAGGTTTCGATGTTTCTCTGGGGCTCGCATCACATCACTGTGCGGCCTTTACATCGTTCCAAATCTCGGTGTACTTGGCCCGACGCGGCACGTTCTGCCAGAAATTCAAGTGCTTCTGATAAGTCTCCACGTCGTCCAGATGCAGCGTCTTTACTTCGTCCGGGGTCATGAACTGTCCTGCCTGCGGGTTCGCCGGAACGTAGTGTGTTTTGTCGGTCACTAGTTTTTGGGTTTTGGCTTCTACCATATACTCCAGAAATTTGTGCGCGAGCTCTTTGTTGTCGCTCCCCGCTGTGATCATCAGGTGATCAATCCAGCCGGTGGTGTTTTCCCGGGGGATGGTTTCGCCGACAGGGAATCCGGCTTTCTTCAGGTCAGCCGTGTTGAGCGGCCAGCCCATGGCGATCACGATTTCGTGGCTCTCAAACAGATTCGTCAGCTCTCCGCCGGTGGCCCACATCTTGCGGACATTCGGTTTCAACTCCAGAAGCTTTTTCTTTACCGCTTCGAGCTGCTGGTCGCTCAAGTTGTAAAGTTGGGATGGGTCGGGCTTGTCGTAGCCGAGAACCTGGGCTGCCATGTAGACGGTCGAGAGATCGTCCCACACGGAAACTTTTCCTTTCAGTTTCGGATCCCACAGGATGCTCCAGGAGTCCGGTGGCTGCGCGAAGGCCGTGGTGTCGTAGATGATGGGATCCGGGCCCCACATGAAGGGCACGCCGTAGACCAGGCCGTTGGCGCGCACCAGCGGCAGGGAAGTGAGCTGCGGAGAAAGCTGACCGTAGCTTGGAATCTTCGACAGGTCGAGCGGTGCAGCCAGGCCCGATGTTGCGATGGAGGTCGCTACGTCGCTTGAAGGCGAAATTACGTCGTAATTTCCTGCGCTGCCGCCGCGCAGTTTGGCCACCAATTCATCGCTCGACCCCATATACGAGGCCGAGACCTTGCAATGGTTCTGTTCTTCGAAAGCCTGGATGAACGATGGATCGGCGTAACCTTCCCAGACCTGAAGGTTGAGGGTGGGTGTTTTCTTTGAGCAAGAACCCACGCACACGAGAGCTAACAGCAAGGGCAGCAGGCGCAGCCACCTCGCCCTGCGTTTCGAGTTGAGGCTTTGCCGGATCATGTTTCCTCCTAGAACGTGGGCGGAGTGTTGACCCACAGAACCCACGTTTCCTTGCGCCCGGGGTTTTTCCAGCGATGCGGAGTCGCACTTTCAAAATAAAAACTGTCGCCTGGTTTCAGGCGATACTCCTCGCCTTCCACCGTGATCTCCAGATCTCCGCGCAGGACATAAATGAATTCCTCTCCCTCATGGGTGTAAGGGTCGCCGCTGCCCGCGTCGGGCGCGATGCGGAACAGATGCGGCTCCATCACCGTGTTGCCCCAGGCGAGCAGTTCCATGCGCACGCCCGCACCGGCTTCGAGCACTTTGCGATCCGCCGGACGCACTTGCCGGCTGCTGGCGCCGCTGGCGTCAAAGAAGTCGAGGATGTTGGTCTTGTAGAAGCGCGCGAGTTTGCGCAGCGTTCCGACCGATCCGCTCATTTGAGAACGTTCGAGCGCGCTGAGAAATCCCACCGAGACCCCGACGGCCTCGGCGACCTGCGCCAGCGAAAGCCGGCGCCTTGCCCGCAACTGCCGCAGATGGCCGCCAATCGCGCCGGCTTTGCCGTCCGCTGCGGGACGCGCCTTGCCTTCGCGCCGCAACAACTGCACAATCGCGGCCGCGTTCAGTCCGCGGACTTTGCGCAGGAAGCGCGCCCGCTTCAGCAGCTTTACATCTTCGGCGGTGTAGAGCCGGTACTTACTCTCGGTGCGCCGCGGATGCGTCAGGCCGAGACTTTCCCAGGAGCGGATCACCGACGGCGATACGCCCACCTTGCGCGCCACGTCTCCGATCTTTAAGTACGGTTCACGCATGCCGGAGGTTATCCATAGTCGGTTATCGATTTGTCCCTAGCAGGACGGGACGAGAACTCTCGATAAAAAATTTCTATGGGTAGGACGCGTTTTTTTGTCCTTGACAGGCCCCATCCCGCTTCTCTAACCTTGCGGGATTATAGCAAGGTTGTGGCAGGACACAAGCAGTCGTTTGTCGTCGTTTCAAAGAAAAGTAATCGTCGCTTCAAAGTAATCAAGGAAGAGTAATCAGAGAAAAAGTTATCACGAAAAAATCCCCTGAGGATGCTGGAGGTTCCATGCCGTCACTGAGAGCCCGCTGGACCGCCGTTTGCCTTGTGATCGTGATCTGTTTGTGGATTCCCGTTTCACTTTTCGCCCAGGGGGCGAACGGTCGTATCGTGGGCCGCGTCGCGGATCCTACGGGCGCGGTGCTCGCGAGCGTGAAGGTGACGCTGATCAATGAGGCGACCAACGTCAGCCGCAACGGGCTATCGAACGACAGCGGAGACTATTCGTTCGTCGAGGTGGTCCCCGGCACCTATACGGTGCAGTTTGAACTGACTGGTTTCAAGAAGAATGTGCAGAAGAGCGTCATCGTGGATGTCAACCAGGTGGTGACGCTGAACTCCACCCTGCAGATCGGCGCGTCGCAGGAAACCGTGGAAGTCACCTCCGAAGCTCCGCAGGTGGATACCACCAGCACACAGCTGGGCGCGGTCATCAATGACCGCTCGGTCAACGAACTGCCCCTGAATACGCGCGACACTTACCAGTTCCTGCAGCTGCAGCCGGGCGTGCAGTCGCAGCTGGGGTCGAGCGGCAGCCTGTTCTTTGGCTCCAGCGATGCCGGTTCAGTATCGGTCAATGGTGGCCGGGCTCGCGCTAACAACTTTAGCGTCAACGGTGGCGATGCGAATGACCAATTTGTAAACAGTCCGACCATTCAGCCGACGCCCGACGCGGTGGAAGAATTCCGCATGATCACCAATACCTTTGACGCCGAATACGGCCGCAACTCAGGGTCCGTGGTCAACGTGATCACCAAGTCCGGCAGCAACCAGTTCCACGGCAATATTTACGAGTACTTCCGCAATACGAAACTGGATTCAGGCGGCTACCGCGATCCCTTCACACCGCAGCTCAATCAGAACCAGTTCGGTGGCACTTTTGGTGGGCCCATCAAGAAGGACCGGACCTTCTTCTTTCTGTCGTATGAAGGCCGTCGCATTCGCGCCGGTGACCCGGGAGATCTGGTGAATGTTCCCACCGGACAGGAGTTCGGGGGAAACTTTTCTGACCAAGGTGCCTTCAGCGGGGCTATTGCAAGTCCCTTCGTGGCTCAGGTTCTCGATGGCCGCGCGGGTTGCGATGCGGCTCTCGGTCTGCCCGCTGGTGGAATCTTCAACATGGGGAACCCAAACTGGTCTGCCGTTTTTCCTGGAAACGTAATCCCGACGGCGTGCCAGGACCCGGTCGCAGCCAACTTGCTCCAACGATATGTTCCCCAGGCCAACCTCGGCACGAATCTATACGAGGCGGTTCCTGTAGGTACGAAGAACGGAAACCAATTTACCGTGCGCTTCGACCACCGAATCAACGATCACCAAAGCTTCACCGCCTACTACTACTTTGATGATGCCGTTGAACTCGATCCCTATAACACCTTCGAGGAATCTGGGGCCAACCTTCCGGGCTTTGGCGCGTACAACAACAATCGTAACCAGCAGTGGAACTTCACCCACACCTGGACCATCAGCAACTCTCTGGTCAACGAAGCACATTTCACTTATATGCGGGAGGGGCAGCTCGGCTTTCTGAAATCGCAGAACACCAACGGGGTTACTGCCTCGTGCACCGGCACGGCTGCCACCTACTGCTTCACTGGTGTTTCCGACTCCTCAGCCATCACGAGCCAGTTCGGAACCGCGCCCAGCCTCGGCATCACGCCCGGATTGCCCACAACTCTGACCGGCGTTCCTTATGTCAACGTTCAGGGCGGCGCGGAGATTGGGAACAACTGGGAGGGCACGCTTCCTCAGGTGGGCAACAGCTTTCAGTGGACCGATGGACTCACCTGGGTGAAAGGCAGCCACACCTTTAAGTTTGGCGCTGAGGTCCGCCGCGCCCGCTTCGACCAGTACTATTACTTCGACATCAACGGCCAAATGACAATCAACAACAGCGGGCCGAACGCGATTCTGCCGGGCGACGGCGACAATTATGCCGCGTTCCTGCTGGGTTTAGTCGATACTTATATCCAGGGATCGGGCCAGCGCGAGGATATTCGCAGCACCGCCGTCTACCCCTTCGTTCAGGATAGTTGGAAGGTCAAGCCTAACTTCACCCTCAACTACGGGCTGCGCTGGGAGTTCAATCCCCCGATGGTCGATATCGCCCAGCACGTCGAGGCGTTCCGGCCCGGCGAGAATTCCACCGTCTACCCCTGTGGAATCACCACTAGCGCCTCTTACTGGCAAGGTTTGGGGGTGGCAAATCCGACCTGCGCTAACACTGGCACAACGCCGACCGGCTTGGTTGTCCCGGGCGATCCGGGCGTCCCTGCCGGCTTGACCTCGACTTATTACAAGGCGTTCGCGCCACGCATTGGCTTGGCCTACAGCCCCGGGACCAGCGGGAAAACAAGCATTCGTGCCGGCTTCGGTCTTTTTTACAATCCGATTGAAGAACTGGTGGCGGCGCAATTCGGCGCGGAACCTCCTTTTGGGGGAAGCACGGCGGTGTACGACGAGTTTTTCAACACTCCGTTTGTGGCCCAGGCCGGCTATGCGAATCCCAATCCGTTCAATGGAATCATCACACCCACGAAGGGGCAGCCCACCGACTTGTCGCTGTTTCGCCCTATTCTTCTGTACGGCGACTTCCAGCCCCACCTGCGAACGCAGTACACCAGTCAATACAATTTGACCATCCAGCGTGAACTGAGCAATAGCACGATGTTGCAGATCGGCTATGTTGGTTCTGAGGGACATCGCTTGCTGGCTTCTCACGACATTAATCCCTCAAATCCGCAGAGCTGTCTCGACATCATTAGTATTGCGGCGGCCAATCCCGCTAATGTGACGTCGTATGGCGCCCAAGCGACTTGCGCTCCCACCTTTGAAGACTCGCAGTGGAGCGTGACGGTTCCGCAGAATTTTGTATTTCACCTTCCCAATGGCTCGACGGTTACTGGCGCTCCCGGCGGAACTCCGGTCAACCTGGTCGGCTTGCGGCCTTACTCTTCGCCGAATTGTGTGACGAACGGCCCCGGTATCGGTACCGGTTGTCCGGTTGATGGCATCCCCATATTCACCGATGTTTTCGCCGAAGATACCATCGCCAGCTCGGTCTACAACGCATTGGAAATGATGGTGCAAAAGCGCTTCTCTCGCGGCCTGCAATTCCAGGCGGCGTACACCTACAGCAAGTCGATCGATGACGGTTCCACCTTTGAGGAAACGCTCGATCCGTTCAATTACCGCGCCAGCCGCGCCCTTTCGATCTACAACTCGAAACAGCGCTTCGTCGTCAGTTACGATTGGGAAATTCCCACCCGGAAGTACTCTGGTTTTGCCGGCAAGGCGCTGAACGGCTGGGAAGTCTCTGGCATCACCCAGTTCCAGAGTGGATTTCCCATCCGTCTGGATACCGCAGACGATACCGAACTGATCAACAGTTTCTTCTTCCTGGGCACCGAGGCGCCCAGTCTGGTCGCGCCCTTCCAGAAGTTGAATCCGAAGACGAACGGTGGTTTCTATTTCAATCCCAACGATTTTGCGACCGCCGCGACCAATCCCAATAATGTTCCAAGTCCGCCGCTTCCGGCGCTTGGCTCGTTCAACAATGGCACGCAACGAACCATCTGCTGCGGACCGGGACTGGAGGATTGGGACTTTTCCGTGCACAAGAAGATCTCGTTTACCGAAACCAGGTACGTGCAGTTCCGCGCGGAAATCTTTAACGTTTTCAACCGCACCAATTATTCGAATCCCGACGGCCACTTTTCGGACGGCCCGACCGAATTCGGAAAGATCACCTCGGCCGGTGATCCCCGCCTGTTTCAATTCGCCTTGAAGTTCTTTTTCTAGGCGGAGAGTAGACTGAAAGCACGACCCGGGAAGGCTCGCCGACCCGGCATTCTAATGGCCCGCGGCTCTACAAGAAACGCCCGGGCTTGAGCATCCCCGGAGCAATTCGATGTACCCCGATCTGCAGAAAGAACTCGCCACTTTCGAGCGGCGCACGCCCAAATCCGCCGAAGCCCACAAGAAGAATCTCAAACGCATTCCTCTCGGCGTAGCCAGCAACTATCGCGCTTACGATCCCTGGCCGATCTTTGTGAAAGAGGCCAGCGGCAGCAAGTTCCGCGACCTTGATGGCAACGAATACATTGATCACAACCTGACTTTCGGCGCGCTCATGGCCGGACATTGCCATCCTGCGGTGATGAAAGCAGTCGAGAAACGGCTTTCCACTGGCACCATGTTCGGCATGCCTCATGACATGGAATGGGAACTCGCGGAAGAGATTTGCACCCGCTTCCCAGTTGAGATGTGCCGCTTCGGAAACAGCGGCACCGAAGTCACGATGCATGCGATTCGCCTGGCGCGCGCTGCTACTGGGCGCGATAAGATTGTGAAGTTTGAAGGCGCCTATCACGGCCTGCACGACAGCGCGCTGGTCAGCGTGAAGCCGCACGCGCCCGACTATGGCGACATCCACAATCCAACCGCTGTGACTGGCGGTCTCGGCGTGCCCAAGTCGGCCATCGCCAATGTAAAGATCGCCACGTTCAATGATCTGGCCACGGTCGAGCGGCGGTTCAAAGAGAATCCCGGCGAGATTGCCGCGATTATTCTCGAGCCGATTCTCATGAACGTGGGCCTCTGCATGCCGCGGCCCGGTTTTCTGAAAGGCCTGCGCGACATATGCGATAAGAACGGCGCGCTGCTCATTTTCGATGAAGTCAAAACCGGCGCGAAACTGGGCTGGGGCGGCGCCAGCGAATATTTTGGCCTTCACCCTGACATGATCTGCCTGGCGAAGTCGATTGGGGGCGGCTTGCCCTTGGCCGCGTTTGGTACGAGCCGGTCGGTGATGGATCTCATCTCGCAGCACAAGGTTTTCCACGGCGGTACTTACAACACGAATCCGGTTTCGATGGCTGCAGGACTGGCGACCTTCCGCGAGGTTCTCACTCGCGAGAACTACGCCAAGGTCGACAAACTCGGCAACACGCTGGCGGACGGCTATCGCAAGACCATCGCGAAGGTTGGTCTGCAGGCTTACATTGCGCAGGCCGGTGCGAATGGTGCGCTGATGCTGTATCCGAAAGAGATCGTGAACTACCGCGACTGGGAGGCGATTGACGTCGATCTGTGGCGCCACTACTGGTTCGGAATGGTCAACCGCGGCGTGATGCCCCAGCCTTACTGGTGGGACGAGCAGTGGACGATTTCGGTGCAGCACACCGAAGCTGACATCGAAAAGCACCTGGCGGCGTTCGACGACATTGCGGCCTCGCTGGCGAAAGCGCAGCAGGAGCGCAGCGCGCCGGTCGCAGTCGCGCATTAGAAATACGCTGGGGCGGACGCATTCGTCCGCCCCGGCATGTACCGCCGCCAAAATTGAATCGTTGTCCGTCGATTGTCCGGACATTGTCCGTACAACAGCAGGTTCCTCACCCCGGCTTCGCCCGGGTTCGGAATGGCACAGAAAAAACGTTTACGCCTGGAACAACATTGTCCGCCACGACCCAACCCGCCCAGCCTCATCTGATCCGCGCGCTCGGACGCCGCGATTTGGTGCTGCTCTTCGTGGTCGCGGTATTCAATCTCAATGTTGTTCCCTCGATTGCCGCCAACGGCGGCGTTACCATCTGGCTCTGGATCATTTCGCTTGTCCTGTTCTTTTTCCCGCAAGGCATCGCGGTCATCGAACTTGCCCACCGTTATCCCGGCGAAGGCGGCGTCTACCTTTGGGCGAAAGAAGTGTTCGGCGACTTCCACGGATTCCTTTCCGGGTGGTGCTACTGGACCAACAACATGCTCTACGTGCCGACGGTGATGCTTTATTTCGTCGGCGTGTCAGTCTACGTGCTGGGCCCAGGCCATGAAGGCCTGCCCGACAACAAGCTGTTCGCTGCCTTGGTCTCGCTTTCGCTGCTCGCAGTACTCACTTATCTCAACATTCGCGGCCTCGGAGTCGGCAAGTGGATCAATAACGTTGGCGCGATCGGGACCTTCATCGCCGCCGGCGTGCTCGTGGGTCTGGGCGTCGTCATCTGGTCGCGGTTCGGCAGCGGCATCACAGCGGCTGATTTCAAGATCCCGGCCAATCCGCGCTTCGTTCTCAATTCTTTCGGCGTCATCTGCTTCGGCCTGGTCGGTCTCGAACTTGCCTCCGTCATGGGTGATGAGATTGAGGATCCCGCTCGCACTCTTCCCGGGGCGGTCGCTTGGGGAGGTCTTTTATCCGGCACCCTCTACGTCGCGGCCACGCTGACGCTACTTATTGCAGTCGGTAAAAACGTCAATGTGCTGCAAGGCGTGGTTCAGGCCGTGACCGGAATGGCGAGCAGAGTTGGTGTGAGCTGGATCAGCATTCCGTTTGCGCTGATGCTCAGCCTGGCCATCGCCGGCATCGGTTCAGCGTGGATCGGCGGCTGCTCGCGCATCCCATTCGTCGCCGGCCTCGATTCTTACATGCCGTCCTGGCTCGGCAAGGTCCATCCCCGTTACTCTACGCCGTACGCGGCGCTGATCGTGCAGGCTATTGTCTCCGGAATACTGGTAGTTCTGAACTTTGCCGGCGCGGGCGTGCAGGAAACTTTTCAGAAGCTCCTGTCTTTGGCGGTTGTGCTGCAGTTGGTTCCGTTCGTCTATATGTTCGGAGCATTGGTGAAGTTCGCGGTGACGGAAAAAGTCCCGAAAGGCCACTACGGCCGGACCACACTTTTCCTCGCCGGCTCCAGCGGGTTTCTGACTACGGTCCTCGGCATCGCGCTGGTATTTTTCCCGGCACAGCAGATTACGTCGCTGTGGTCCTACGAGCTGTGGATGTTCGGTGGGACGCTGTTCTTCGTTGGGTTGGCGGCGTTTTTCTTTTTCGTCTACGGTCGCCGAAAGGCGTTAGGAAGCGTTCAGCTAGCCGCAATCGCCGCGCCCGTACCGGCGAGCGAAGGGCCGCGTTGATTTTGATTTTATTTAGGCCAGCCGCCATCGGCTGTCCCGCGTGCATAGCTCGCGAGTGGTTCGACGGTTCGTATCAGGGTGCGGGCCGCGCTATAGGTAAGCCGAAAAGATCGGGGCTTTAGCCCCTGTCAGGAGGGCCATGATGCCCAGCGGAGTTCAAGCCGACGTGAAAACGTATCAGATGTTTATCAACGGCGAGTTTGTCGCCAACAGGTCCGCGAAGACGTTTCCGGTCTACGATCCCTCAACCGAGGAAGTGATCGCGCAAGTACCGGACGCCTCTGCCGATGACGTGAACCGCGCGGTCGCTGCCGCGAAGGCCGCTTTCGAAGATGGACCATGGGCGACCACAACGGCGCAGGAGCGCGGCCGCGTTCTGTTTCGCCTTGCCGACAAAGTCCGACAAAACCTGGCGGCGCTCGCCGAACTTGAATGCCGTAACACCGGCAAGCCGATTGTCGAAGCCGAATACGACCTGAATGACGTTGCTACCTGCTTCGAATACTACGGCGGACTCGCTACTAAAGTCGTCGGCTATGTGAATCCTGTTCCCGACAATGCCATGAGCCTGACGCTCAAAGAGCCGGTCGGCGTGGCTGGGCAGATTATTCCGTGGAACTATCCGCTGCTGATGGCAGCATGGAAGCTGGCGCCCGCGTTGGCCGCCGGATGCACTTGCGTGCTCAAGCCTGCCGAGCAGACGCCGCTCACGGCTCTCGAACTGGCGAAACATTTTGCCGACTGCGGACTGCCTCCGGGCGTGGTTAACGTCATCACCGGTTTCGGCGAGTCTTGTGGGGCTCCGCTGGTGCAGCATCCTGACGTCAATAAGATCGCGTTTACGGGCAGTGCGGCCGTCGGCAAGATCATTGTGAAACAGGCCGCCGACACAGTGAAGCGTGTCACGTTGGAACTCGGCGGCAAGTCGCCCAACATCTTTTTCGCCGACGCCGATTTCGAAGCCGCCATCGACGGAGCTCTGTTCGGCGTGTTTATCAATCAAGGCGAGGTCTGTTCGGCAGGCAGCCGCATCCTGGTGCAGAAGACAATCTATAAAAGGTTTGTCGAGGCGATGACCGAGAAGGCCAAGAAAATCAAACTCGGTCCTCCGCTCGAACGCGACACCAAGATGGGCCCGCTGGTTAGCAAGGAACAATACGACCGGGTGAATTCGTATCTTGAAATTGGCAAGAAGGAAGCCAAGCTCGCTTCCGGCGGCGGACGCCCTGCGAACTTTGCCAAGGGCTACTACGTGCAGCCCACAATTTTCTACGATGTGACCAACAGCGCCCGCATTGCCCGCGAAGAAATTTTCGGCCCGGTTGCCGCGGTGATTCCCTTCGAGGATGAAAAAGACGCGCTCAAGATCGCCAATGATTCTCCCTACGGCCTGGCTGCCGCTGTCTGGACACGCGACATTTTCAAGGCGATGCGCTCTGTGAAGGCTTTGCGCGCCGGAATCGTCTGGGTGAACCACATGCAGCCCACCTATGTGGAAGCGCCGTGGGGCGGGTATAAACAATCCGGTTTCGGCCGCGAGCTTGGACCGTGGGGCATTGAAGAATATCTGGAGACCAAGCAGGTCTATATCAACTTGAACGAGCAGCCGATTGGCTGGTACTAAAAACAGTTGCCAGTTGCCAGAGGTCAGTTGCCAGTAAACCGATCTGGCCCGATCTGAAGTTTAACTGAACTGAGAATTGCGAACTGAGAATTACGATGTCCACCATTCAATTGCGCACTCCAATTCCCGGCCCGAAGTCAAAGGCACTTTCTGAGCGCCGCGTCAAAGCTGTGCCCCGCGGGCTTTCTCATGGCACGCCGATCTATGTTGCCAAGGCGGAGGACTCCTGGCTTGAAGATGTCGACGGCAATCGCTACCTCGATTTTGCTGGCGGGATTGGCTGCCTCAACGTCGGGCATCGTCAGGAAGCTATTGTTGAGGCCGTGAAAGAGCAGCTTGATCGCTTTCTCCACACCTGCGTGCAGGTCACGCCGTACGAAAGCTATGTGCGGCTCGCTGAGCGGATGAACGAAGTCACGCCGGGCAAATTCGCGAAGAAAACAATTTTCCTCAACAGCGGCGCCGAGGCGGTGGAGAACGCGGTTAAGATTGCACGCGTCTATACCAAACGTCCCGGCATTATTGCTTTCGAAGACGCGTTCCACGGCCGCACCATGATGACGCTGGCGCTGACCAGCAAGACGCATCCTTACAAGGCCGGGTTCGCGCCTTTTCCGAGTGAAGTTTATCGCGTGCCGTTCGCCTACTGCTATCGCTGCTCTTACAACTTGAAGTATCCGTCGTGCGATCTTTACTGCGCGCGCCATCTTGAAGACACGTTCAAGCGCGTGGTGGCTAATGAGGAAGTTGCGGCCGTGATCGCCGAGCCAGTTCTCGGAGAAGGTGGATTCATCGCGCCTCCGCCGGATTATTTCCGGGTTCTGACCGATCTCTGCCACAAGCATGGCATCCTCTTCATCGCCGATGAAGTTCAGTCCGGCTTCGGGCGCACGGGAGCGATGTTTGCCAGCGAACGTTACGGCATCGAGCCCGATCTTATCGTTACGGCGAAATCCCTGGGCGGCGGATTGCCGCTGGCCGCGGTTACTGGTCGCGCCGAAATCATGGACGCGCCCGGCCCCGGCGGCCTGGGCGGAACGTTTGCCGGCAATCCGCTGTCCTGCGCCGCGGCGCTGGCTGTGCTCGACTTGTTCGAGCGCGAGAATTTGCTGGAGCGCGCCAACGAACTCGGCGACCGCTTCCAGACGCGGGCCCACGAATGGCAGCGCCGCTGGCCTATTATTGGCGACGTGCGCGGATTGGGTGGCATGCAGGCCATCGAACTTGTGCAGTCGCAAGAAACGAAAGCGCCCGCGGCGGATGAAACGAAAAAGATTACGCAATATTGCTACGAGCACGGCTTGATCACGATCACTGCCGGATCGTACTCCAACGTGATCCGCGT
>JBELAE010000095.1:0-14301 GCA_049509155.1 Candidatus Sulfotelmatobacter sp. | reverse complement strand
TGCATCGGTGTGCGCTCACCGTCCCGTCCCTTTTCCTTGGGCCAGCCGGTGCGGCCGATCGGATCTTTCACGTCCTCTTTGCGCGTGGGCGGCGTCGTCTTCATCCCAATCTCTTCTCCGTAATACATGATCGGCGTCCCGCGCAGCGTCAGGTACAGCCCGGCCATTAACTTCGCAATCTGATCGTTGTGTTCGCCGTCGCCATAGCGATCGTAGGAGCGCACGATATCGTGGTTGCTGATAACGAGCGTGGGCCACCCAGAGGCAGAATTCACTGCGGCAATCTGCTTGCGGAAGTCGGCTGGCGACAGTTTGTTGACCGTGGTGAAAAGAAAATCCATGGGCAGTTGCAATTCGTCGTTGCTCTTGCCGTAATACCGGTTCAGTTCCGCGATGTCGGCAGTCCAGGTTTCACCAACCAGGACCCCATTGTATCCATCCGTTACCGTGCGCAGTCCGCGCAACACATCATGCACTTCGGGCAACTTGGAGTTGTACTTGTTCTCCTCAATGGGATCGCCAAAGGCATTCTTCCCGGGCAGAACAGGGTTGTCGTGCAGGTCGGGATCTTCAAACAACGTATCCACCGCGTCCAGACGAAACCCGGACACCCCGCGCTTGTACCACCAACGCGCCACATCAAACATCGCGTCTCTTACTGCGGGATTGCGCCAGTTCAAGTCGGGCTGCTGCGGGTAGAAAAAGTGGTAGTAATACTGATTTGTCGCTGCATCAAGAGTCCAAGCGGGGCCACCGAAAATAGAAGTCCAATTATTTGGCGGCTGTCCCGGCCCTTTGCCCTCGCGCCAGATGTACCAGTCGCGATGTTCCGACATTCGTGAAGACTTCGAATCCAGGAACCATTTGTGCTGGTCGGAAGAGTGATTCACTACGAAATCGAGAATGATGTGAATGCCATACCTCTTGGCCTCGCCGGCCAGCATGTCGAAATCCGTCAACGAACCATACATGGGGTCGATATTTTCGTAGTCGGAGACGTCGTAACCGAAATCCACTTGCGGCGAAGGAAAGCAAGGGGTAATCCAAATTGCATCTACGCCAAGATCCTTCAGGTAGTCGAGCTTCGACGTAATTCCCTTCAAGTCGCCGATTCCATCGTTGTTGCTATCGGCAAAGCTGCGCGGATAAATCTCGTAAAACACCGCATGCTGCCACCATTGATGGCCTTCGGCATCAACGGTCTTGCCGGCAACGGCTTTGCCAGGGCCGGCATTGCTCGCAGGGGTTTGCCTCGCAGTCTGAGCAGTCGCACTAAGAAGGAGACTGAGTAACGCAAATACGAGGATCCAAGAGGACTTGCGTTGCATGATGACTCCTCGAAACGCTTCAGACGCAATGATATCGGTTCCGCGGCCGAACCGCCCCGCCGGCTTGCAAAGTCGCGCTTCCCTGCATATAAGGAGTAGGGGCGAATTCTAGCACGAGCCAAGCGAGCCAGGTAGCGACCTCTTGTTCTCTTCACGCCGCGTCTTTCTGAAATCTCTCAGTCGCTCGGCACTGGTGCTCTCGCTAGAGAGCGTACTGGAGTTTGCTTGTCCGCGCTGGATGCAAGCGAATGCGTTGTCCCAAAAGGCCGTGGCCGCGAAACCAGAACTGCCCATCGAGACTGGCAGTCTGGGCGTCAGCTTTCTTAACGTCGCGCGCGAGTCCGGCCTGAACGTGAAAACCATCTTCGGCGGCGAACACAAAAACAAATATCTGCTGGAAACCACCGGCTGCGGCGTGGCCTTCTACGACTACGACAATGATGGATGGCTCGACATTTTCCTGGTGAACGGATCGCGGCTCGAAGGTTTTCCCCCAGGAAGCGAGCCGACCTCGCACCTGTTTCGCAATAATCGCGACGGCACTTTCACCGATGTAACTGTGAAGGCCGGAGTCGCGCATGCGGGCTGGGGACAAGGCGTTTGCGTTGGCGACTACGACAACGACGGCTGGGACGATCTGTTCATCACCTACTTCGGCAAGAACGTTCTCTACCACAACAACGGCGACGGCACCTTCACCGATGTCAGCCAAAAAGCCGGCGTAGCCGGCAACCGCAACCGCTGGAACACCGGCTGCGCCTTCGTCGACTACGATCGCGATGGCCGCCTCGACCTGTTCGTTGCCAACTATATCGATCTCGATTTATCGACCGCGCCGCTGCCTGAATCCGGTCCTTGCCTCTACAAGAGCGTCATGGTGGCATGCGGACCGCCCGGCCTGCAGGGCGGCAAGAACATCCTCTTCCACAACAACGGCGATGGCACGTTTACCGACGTCTCCGAGGCATCCGGAATTCTCAACACAAGCGGCACCTACGCGCTGGGCGTGCTCACCGCGGATTTCGACAATGACGGCTGGCCTGACATTTATGTCGCCAACGATTCCGCGCCCAGCATTCTCTACCACAACGAGAAGAACGGAAAACTTCAGGACATCGCCATTGCAGCCGGATGTGCCCTCAGTCCCGATGGCAAGCCCCAAGCTGGCATGGGCGTCTCCGCCGCAGACTACGATCTGGACGGCAATCTCGACATCATCAAAACAAATTTCGCCGGCGATACCCCTTCTCTCTACCACAATCAAGGCGGCGCCAATTTCGAGGATGCAACATTCACCGCCGGGCTGGGTGCGCACACGCAATACCTGGGCTGGGGTTGCGGGTTCTTCGACATGGATAACGATGGCTGGCCCGACATTCTGCTCTGCAACGGCCACGTCTATCCGGAGGTCGAACAACTCCAGTCGGAAGCTGGCTACGCCCAGCGCAAGCTCCTCTATCACAACCTGCACAACGGACATTTCGCCGACGTTTCTCTGCAGGCGGGCCCCGGCGTCTCCGAGCCAAGCGCCTCGCGGGGCGCGGCTTTCGGCGATTTCGACAACGACGGCGATATCGACGTGGTCGTCAACACCGTCAACGATTATCCGCAGTTACTGCGCTGCGATTCCAAGCTCCAGAATAACTGGATCAAAATTCGCGCCATCGGAACCAAGTCGAACCGCAGCGGAATAGGCGCGCGGATCATGTGTGTGACTCGTCCGTCCGCGGAACCGAAGCCGCACTCCCAGATCGACGAAGTCCGCAGCGGCGGCGGTTACTTCTCTCAGAATGATCTAAGGGTTCACTTCGGCCTGGGAAAGGCCGAGAAGGTGGACCTGCTTGAGATCCGCTGGCCCAGTGGCCACGTCGATACGCTGCACAATATCGGAGTCAACCAGTTGATCTTCGTAAAGGAAGGCGAAGGAATTACCCGCACCATGCAGTTCGCGAAAACCCCTAAGGCCGGCGGATAGTGGATCTCCATCTACCTGCTCTTTCGCAGCCCAAGAAAAACGGCAGGGCCGACCCCCTGCCGTTCGCTATCTAACCTTAGCAATCCCGCAGCGACTACTTCTTGTTGACCGACTTCTTGAGTTCGGCCCCAGGACTAAACTTCGCGACCTTGCGCGCAGCAATCTTGATAGTGGCGCCGGTTTGCGGGTTGCGTCCGTTCCGCGCTTTTCTCTGCGACACCGAGAAGGTGCCGAAGCCTATCAGAGCCACCCGATCTCCTTTGCGGAGGGCGGACGTAATGCTGTCGACGGCGGTATCAATGGCGGTCGTAGCCTGCGCCTTGCTGATTTCACATGCGCCTGCGATCTTGTCAACCAGATCGGCCTTATTCATAGTCTCTCCTCGCAGGTCTCTTTCGTGCCCAGCCTGAACCGGGAGGAAACTGGCTATGGCTGAGTTGGGAAACCTGACGGCTTGTATTCTCCTCCGTCTGTGGCGAAAGTCAACTGTGAAAATCCGCGCCGGAAGCCTGTTTCACACTCCTTCGACCCGAATTGGGCCTGCCCGAGCGGCTTTCGGATGCTCCCGGCAGGGTTTTCCTACGCCCTCCACAGCCCACCGCCTTCCTTCACAGGATGTACACAGGCAGATAAGGTTTGCAGCTTGCGCGGAACCCGCCCTTGGGTGCAAAGTCAAAGAGGAGAATTCGTTTGAAGATGATTGGCGAAAAGATAAGTAGCGAGAAGGCAAGCGGTTCGAAGATGGAAGGACCCCAGGGCGTAAAGGCTCCGCCGCAAGTTTGCCCGCTCTGCGAGGGTACCGGATGGAAAACGGTCGGAGCTATCGGCAACGTCCGCAGCACCAATGATCGCCGCGTCGCCCGCTGCGACTGTCGGCTTCGCGCGCGGCGAGAGGTTCTGCTGGCCGCGGCTCGGATTCCGAAAAGACACGAGCACTGCGAGTTGTCCAACTTCGAGTTTGAGGGATCTTTTTCCCGCCTCGCACCAGCTCGGATGGCAGCGTGCCGATTCGTGGAAGAGTACCCATTGAACAAAACCGGTCTTTTGTTGGTGGGGAAGGCCGGCAGAGGAAAAACGCACCTGTCGGTCGGTATCGCAAAAGCATTGATCCGCGAGAAAGGGGTCGAGTGTGTTTTCTATGATTATGCCGATCTGCTGAAGCAAATCCAAGACTCCTACAACCCTTCGGTACAAACTACTGAACTTGATTTGCTCAGGCCATTGTTTAAAGTGGAAGTGCTGGTGCTGGACGATCTCGGCTCAGTCAGGCCCACCGAGTGGCGTTGGGACACAGTGCGCCTGATTTTGAATACCCGCTACAACGATAACCTCACAACTATCATCACAACGAATTTTGCAGATGAGCCAGCCGCAGGAGTTATTGAGCCCGATGCGCCGAGGGTTTCTGAGTCCTTTGCAACCGCGCGGGCTGCAGCCCGTGATGATACTCTCGGTGACCGGATCGGCGAGCGAATGCGGTCCCGACTGCATGAAATGTGCCGCATCGTTCGACTCGACGGCGAAAACGACTTTCGTAAAACGTTTCGTAGCGCCAGCTTTCGATGACTTATTTCCGTCGCGTTGGGTCATCTTATACTTCGTTTTATCCGTGTGAGTCCGTGTAAATCCGTGGCAAATGAAGTTCTCCCGAGTAGTTCGATGTGGCAATTGCAAACTAGAATGAATTCGTGCTGACCGAGCGCCTCGAATTCGCGCCTGAGCGAGATGCGGAAATATTTTCTGCCGTGCCGGCCGCGCCAGCCGTTTTTGTTCTGCGTGGAGCGGACTCCCACACCGAGCCGTACATCACAAAGACAGCAAACCTGCGACGCCGCTTGCAGCGCCTGCTGGGCCCGGTTGAAGAGCGCACAAAAAAACTCAACCTGCGCGATCGAGTCCGTCTGATCGAGTACTCGCCCACCGGATCCGACTTCGAGTCCGGCTTCCTCCTCTACCGTGTTCTGCGGGACGCATTTCCGAAGACCTACTCTGCTCGCATGCGCTTCCGCTTCGCGCCGCTGGTGAAGCTTCATCTGGAAAACCAATACCCGCGCGCCTCCATCACAACACGCCTCGGCCGGCTTGGCGGATGCTCTCTCTACTACGGCCCGTTTATTTCCCGCCTCGCCGCCGAAAAGTTTATGAACGATTCGCTGGACTTCTTCAAGATGCGCCGCTGCGTCGACGACCTACACCCCGACCCCAAATTTCCCGGCTGCATCTATTCCGAAATGAAAATGTGCCTCGCCCCTTGTTTCAAGGGATGCAGCGATGAAGAATACGTCGCGGAAGTGAACCGGGTGCAGGCCTATTTTGATTCCTCAGGAGATACACTGCTTCGAGAGTTCTCGGCCGAGCGTGAAGCCGCGTCAGCCCGGCTCGCCTTCGAAGACGCCGCGGCAATTCACGTCCGCGTGGAAAAGCTCAAACCCATCGTCAGCCAGGTCCCCGAAATCGTGCAGCGCCTCGACCGGCTCTCCGCGCTCATGATTCAGCCGAGCGCGGTCGCGGGCTCGGTCGCTTTCTTGCGCATCGAGTGCGGGCGCATCTCCGGGCCAGTCGCGTTCAGCATTCAGCCAGCGGACCACGCAAAATCGCAGTCGATGGAGGCGCGAGTCCAAGAGACTCTGCAAGCCTTCTTGCCACAGAAAGTTGAGAAGGGAAAGTCGGCTCTCGAAACCATGGAGCATCTGGCTCTGCTGAAACGCTGGTACTATCGCGGAATCCGGACCGGCGAAATCTTTTTCGCCGACGCCAAAAGCGAACTCCCTATGCGCCGCATCGTTCGCGGCATCTCACGCGTTTTCCGAGGCGAGAAACCAGAAGCAGTGGACAAGCCGCCGGTAAGCACGCGGCCCGGCACATCCGAAGTGTCCTAGGAGTGTGCACAAAATAAAACGGGCGGCATGAGCCGCCCGCAATCACTTTATCTTCGCCCTATCCGCGCGAATCCGTGTTGATCCGTGGCAAAGAAGTCCTAAATGTCTAGCGTCTAAATATCCAAGTTCTTCACATCCAGGGCATTTTCTTCGATGAACTTCCGCCGTGCCTCCACATCTTCACCCATCAGCGTGGTGAAAATAGTCTCGCACTCGGCAATGTCCTCGAGCCGCACCGACAGCAAAGTCCGCCGCTCGGGATCCATGGTCGTCTCCCACAACTGCGGCGCCGTCATCTCGCCGAGACCCTTGTAGCGCTGGATGGTGAAATCCTTCCGCCCCTCATTGATTACATAATCGCGCAAGTCGCGGACGTTCGTCTTCTCCACCACTTCGATTTCGGCCTTGCGCTTGGCGGGCTTGGCCGTCTTCTTCTCGCCCGTGTCTCCATCGGCGGACGCGGCCCCGTCCTCTGAGCCTTCCGCGGCTGCCGGAGCAGCTTTCGCTAAGGTCTCGACCACAAACGGCGGCTCCATGTAGGGTTCGATCTGCTTGTACTTCGAAATCAGCTGCCGGCATTCCGCGCTGGAGGCCAGCACCCAGTTAATAACGTGTTCCGCGCCGTGCTTGTTGACGAAGTTCACTTCCCACAAGTTGTGCTCTTCGTCGAAGCGTGCGGTCACGCTCTTGAATCCTTCTTCTTTCTGGAGCTTTTTCAGTTCTTTCTCCAGGCGCTCGAGTTTTTTCGGCGGCGTATTCTTCTCGCCTTCAAAATCGGCGCGCTTCGCCAAATCAAGTTTGGGAATAAGCTCGGTGACCCGCTCGTTGCGCACGCGCTTGTCGAGTTTCTCGAAGAAGCCCAAATACTCGTCGAGCACTGTCATGAAACGCGCCAGATCCTTGCCTTCAATCTTGGCCGCGCCCTCGCCATAACGCACGCTCAGTCCGTCGGCCGCGCGCTTCACCATCACTTTCACGAATTCGCGTTCGTCCTTGATGTACTGCTGCGACTTGCCTTTCTTCAGCGAGAACAGCGGCGGCTGCGCGATAAACACATTTCCGCGTTTGATCAGCTCCTGCATGTGTCGGAAAAAGAACGTCAGCAACAGCGTGCGGATGTGACTTCCATCCACGTCGGCATCGGTCATCAGAATGATCTTGCCGTAGCGAACTTTCGTCGGATCGAAATCTTCCTTGGAGATTCCTGTCCCGAGCGCCGTGATCATGGCGCGAATTTCCTCATGCGCCAGCATCTTGTCGTAGCGCGCCTTCTCGACGTTAAGGATTTTTCCTTTGAGCGGCAGAATCGCCTGGAATCTCCGGTCGCGGCCCTGTTTGGCTGTTCCACCGGCCGACTCGCCTTCGACCAGAAACAATTCGCAGCGGTTGGGGTCGCGCTCGGAACAGTCCGCCAGTTTACCCGGCAGTCCGCCGGAGTCGAGCGCGCCCTTGCGGCGCGTCAAGTCACGCGCCTTGCGGGCAGCCTCACGCGCGCGCGCAGCGTCAACCGCCTTGTTGATAATCTTCCGTCCCACGGGGGCGTTCTGCTCAAAGAACGCGCCCAACCGCTCGTTGACGAATTGTGTGACGGTTCCAGCGATGTCGGAATTGAGCTTGCCCTTGGTCTGCCCTTCGAACTGCGGCTGCGGCAGCTTCACGCTGATCACCGCCACCAGTCCTTCGCGCACGTCGTCGCCCGTCAGATTTTCTTTGACGTCCTTGAACAGCCCCATCTGCTGCCCCGCATAGTTAATCGTGCGGGTCAGCGCCGTGCGAAATCCCGAAAGATGCGTTCCGCCATCCACAGTATTGATATTGTTCGCGAAGCTGAACACCGACTCCGAATACGCGTCGTTGTATTGCAGCCCGATCTCCATGTGCACGCCGTTGCGGTCGTCTTCCATGTAGATTGGCTTGTCGTGCAGCACCTGCTTGCCGCGATTGAGATGCTTGATGAACTCCGCGATCCCGCCGTTGTACTTGAACTCGGTATGCTTCGGTTCGCCGGTCTTAGAATCGGTATTGCGCTCGTCCGTGAGCGTGATCAGTAGTCCCTTGTTGAGGAATGCCAGCTCGCGCAGGCGCTGCGCCAGCGTATCGTAGTTGTATTCCGTCGCGGTGAAGATCGATCGGTCGGGCAGGAAATGAACTTTCGTCCCGCGTTTCTTGGTCGCGCCCGTTTTCCGCAGCTTGTTGGTCGGGTCGCCCTTCGAATAGTTTTGCTGCCAGGTACCGCCGTCGCGCCAGATCTCCAGTTCCAGATCTTCACTGAGCGCGTTGACGCAAGACACACCTACTCCGTGCAATCCGCCGGAAACTTTGTACGTCGACGAATCGAATTTTCCGCCGGCATGCAGCGTGGTCATCACCACCTGCGCCGCGGAAACTTTCTCGCCGTCAATCACCATGTCGTCGCACGGAATGCCGCGCCCGTCGTCGATCACCGTGATCGAGTTGTCGAGATGAATCGTGACTTCAATCTTGGTGGCAAATCCGGCTAGCGCTTCATCAACGGAATTGTCGACAACTTCGTACACCAGGTGATGCAGGCCGAGTTCTCCCGTCGATCCGATGTACATCGCAGGACGCTTGCGCACCGCCTCCATCCCGCCCAGCACTTTAATGGAATCGGCATTGTAGCTGCCGTCGCCGTTGCCGCTCGCGACCGCGCCGTTCGTGACTGCACCATTCACCGTATCGATGGGAGTCACTTTTCCGTTTTTTGTTTTGGTGTCAGCGATGGGAGTATTGATCTCTTTGGTGGCCATTCCGCTCCGCGAAAATGTCCCGATTTCCTGTGTGAATTCAGGTTCTGTGAGCCCCGGAATTCGGCTGGAAATTCCGTCCCGACCCGACCCCTTCGAAGCCCCTTGCAAAAGACTTCAAGTTATTGAAATTCCTAATACTTAGGGTCGTCTTGCAACTCTTAAAATTATACCACAAATCGACGATTTTCAGCCTCCGCGAAAAACCCCGAACCGACTGAGTAAAACCCTCGTGGGGCGGATACTCCTGTCCGCCGCAGTTGCCTTTGATCTTGCCCTTGTTGCGGATTTTTGACCCAGCACCTGGACTTACGAGAAAGCATCAGCCCACGAAAGGGAGAGACAACGTCAACCGCGACGGACAAGGGTGTCGGTCTCACAATCAAAAGGGCGGCCCCAAGGCCGCCCCAAGAACTGACAACTCGAAACTGACAACCGGCGACTGCTCTTACGCCGTAGCTGGCCGCTCTCCGCCCTTGGCGCGTCCCGGCTGAAGCTCCGGCTTGATGACGTGCTGCACTCCGTCGTCCTTCGACGAAGGCGGCGGCTGCACTGGAGGAAGTTGCTGGTTCTCGACCAGCATTTTGATCTCGTTCGCATCCAGCACCTCGCGCTCAATCAACGCGCGCGCGATCCGTTCGAGCACTTCGCGATTGTCCGAGATGAGCTGCTTGGCCGTGGTGTAACCCTTGTTGACCAGCTTGCGCACTTCCTGGTCGATCTTGATCGCTGTGTCTTCGCTGTAATCGCGGTGCTGCGCGATTTCGCGGCCCAGGAAGATCTGTTCTTCCTTCTTCCCGAACGTCATCGGACCCAGGTCACTCATGCCCCACTCGCAGACCATCTTGCGCGCCATATCGGTGGCCCGCTCAATGTCGTTGCCCGCGCCGGTGCTCATCACATTGAGGAACAGCTCCTCCGCAATGCGCCCTCCCATCAGGATCGCAATCTCAGTCTCCAGATAGTTCTTGTAGTAATTGTGCCGGTCATCCGTAGGCAACTGCATGGTCACGCCCAGCGCCATGCCGCGCGGAATAATCGTGACCTTGTGCAGCGGATCGGAATTCGGCATCTTCGCCGCCACCAACGCGTGTCCCGCCTCGTGGTAGGCCGTATTCTTCTTTTCCTCGTCGGTGAGCAGCAGCGACTTGCGCTCCACGCCCATCAGGACTTTGTCCTTGGCCAACTCGAAGTCGTATTGCAAAACGGCCTTGCGATTCTGCCGGGCCGCCGCAAGTGCAGCCTCGTTCACCATGTTAGCCAGGTCGGCTCCAGAGAATCCCGGAGTCCCGCGAGCCAACACGGAGAGATCCACGTCTTCAGCCAAAGGAATCTTGCGTGTATGCACACGCAGGATTTCCTCGCGCCCGCGCACATCCGGACGACTCACAACCACGCGCCGATCAAAACGCCCCGGCCGCAGCAACGCCGGATCCAGCACATCCGGCCGGTTGGTCGCCGCCATCAGTATGACGCCTTCGTTCGATTCGAAGCCGTCCATCTCCACGAGCAATTGATTCAGAGTCTGTTCGCGCTCGTCGTGTCCACCGCCCAGGCCAGCCCCGCGATGCCGTCCCACGGCATCGATCTCGTCGATAAAAATGATGCAAGGAGCATTCTTCTTGCCCTGCTCGAACAGATCGCGTACGCGGCTGGCGCCCACGCCAACAAACATTTCCACGAAATCCGAACCCGAAATCGAGAAGAACGGAACGTTCGCTTCGCCAGCAACCGCCCGGGCCAGCAGCGTCTTCCCAGTTCCCGGAGGCCCAACCAGCAGCACGCCTTTCGGAATGCGCCCGCCAAGCTTCTGGAACTTCTGAGCTTCGCGCAGGAATTCGATAATCTCGCGCAGCTCTTCCTTGGCCTCTTCCACGCCCGCAACATCTTTGAACGTAACTTTCTTTTGCTGCATGGACAGCAGTCGCGCCCGGCTCTTGCCGAACGACAGCGCCTTGTTTCCGCCAGTCTGCATCTGGCGGATCATGAAGATCCACACCGCGCCGATCAACACGATCGGCACCACCTGAATCACCCACGCCCAGTTGCCGCCGTTGACGTCGCGAAAGTCGTTGGAGACGCCTTTGGCGGTCAGACTCTTGAGCATTTCCGGAGTGAAATACGTTGGAGGCACGGTGGCGTGGAACAAGGAATTGTTGCGGAGGTGGCCGCGCACCTCCATCCCGTTGACCACGAAGTCCTGGACGTTGTTCTGTTCCACCTCGTTCATGAACTGCGAGGTTTTAAGTTCTGTGTCTTTCTGACCATCGCGCGCGCTCTTGACCACCTGCCAAAGCAGAAGCGCGGACACGCCAATCAGCAACCAGAACAGCACGGTTTTTACAGTTGAGTTCACCTAGAAGACTCCTGAAATTCGAAACGGGCGGCGGCCTGCACTAAACCCCCCGAGGCTCCTACAGCTAGTTAGATGCCCTGGCGCGACTTTTGATTGGCCAAATTTGCTTGGCCAAACTTGATTGACCAATTTCGACTGGCAAATTCTCCAAGTTTCTATTCTACCTTTTCTCCGGCAAAAAGGCGCGTTGTTACCCCTATAACTTAAGTCACGGGGATTCTTGGATTTGCCGCTGCCAAATAGGGCAAATTCCGGTTCGTCTGCTCCACCGCTCCCAGGCCATAGCCCACCAGAAAGGTCTCATCCACCAAAAATCCGAAATAATCCGGCTGCAAGGGAACACGGCGCGCCGCCTGGCGGTCGAGCAGCGTCACCAGCTTTACTGAAGCCGCTCCCCGCGCCCGCAAATCGCTCATCAAAAACTCGCTGGTCACCCCGGAATGCACCAGTCCTTCCACCAGCAGAATGTGCTGTCCGCGAATGTCCGGCTCGTGGCTGAAAAAAATCTCCATCACATCATGGGCTGCCCCGCTCGGAGGCCGCGTGTACTTGGGCTTGATGAACTGGCAGACCACCGGCACTTCCAGCGCCCGCACCAGGTCGGCCAGAAACATGAATGCGTTCTCCAGCACGGCCAGCATCTGGATGGTCTGCCCCTTGTAGTCGTCGGAGATTTGGCGGGCCAGCTCCTTAACTCGCTTCTGGATCTGATCGGTAGAGATGACCGGGCGAAGGGGCTCGACTCGCGGACCGTTCATGAAGTTTGCGTGCCTCCCGGCACATCCCAGCTAATCCTACATCGCCGGTTCTCATCCAGCGAACTTCAACCAGCGACTTCCGGGAGCGGATTTTCCAGGATCAATATAGCCGCTCGCCCCGGCGTCGCCCGCAGCCTCGCCGGCGTCGGAAACCCGCGCATCCACACAATCTCGCCCCCGTTACCGCTCACCACGACCGGCCACAATCTGCGCTCCGGCTGGGCCACATGACGTTCCTGCAGCAGTTCCTTGATCTTCTTGGGGGACTTCGTATGGGCCGGCCAGAATCGGTCTCCGGGACGCCAGTTCCGCACCCGCAACGGTCCGGGCAGAGATGCCGCATCCAGAAGCTGATCGGGATTATACGCCCCATCCGCACCCGCTGGAATGGTCCGCGCTTCGACGGAGGAGCCTGCCTCGTTAACCACGACTCGGCCCGGGAGCGGCAGTTCGTATTCGTAGTCACGATCACAATCCTGTGGCGATGCCGGCTCGCGCAAATCAGGAGTCAAAAAAGACAGTTCCTCGGACTCAACTACAAATTTCCAACCGAGCGGCAACGACACCGTCTTGCCCGACACCCCTTCTTCGCCCGCGACCCACAGGATTTCTTCCACATGCTTGAACTCCAGCGGAATCCCGGCGTTCTCGCCAATCGCCTTCACCAGCCGGCGCTGCACGGCAACCGGCTCGCCCAAAAACCACATCCGGCTCACCGCCGCATTCATCACCAGCCAGGGCGCGCCCTCGATTTTTGCTCGCAGCTCATCGCCAACGGGGGATCCCATTCCTTGGACTGGGTGCCCCATTTCTCGCGCGTCCTTTGCGCGAGAAGTGGGAATTCCGACGGGGCTCTTGACCGAACTGTTTACCGAACCGGTCGTGCCGCCGGAATTTCCGAGCCCGGCGATCTGAACGAGTCCCTCCGCACCCGACCCCGCCCGAGCCCACTCCGGCTCCGTCCACTGCACGGTAGTTCCCATCCAACCCGCGACTTCGTTCTCCCAGTAATCTTCTTCCCCGCGCGCAATCTCCGCCAACTCAGCAAGACTCTCGGCCACTGCCGGGTTGAACTCCTGCTCCAGCAGCGGAACGATCAACCTGCGCACGCGATTCCGCGTGAATTTCTCATCAGTATTGGTCGAATCCTCCCGCCAGGCCTGACCGATGTCGACGAGATACCGTTCCAGTTCGCGATGCCGCATCCCAAGCAGCGGCCGCACGATCTCACCAGAAACCTCACCGTCCTCACCTTCCACCAGAATCCGCGGATAAATCCCCCCCAACCCCCGCACCCCAGCCCCGCGAATCATCCGCATGATCACTGTCTCAGCCTGATCATCCAGCGTGTGCCCGGTGACAATCTTGTCCAGGCAGGCGTGGCTCGTCGAATGAGACCCTTGCCCGGCCGAGCGAAGCGAGGCAGGTTCGTGGAAGGGCACGGCTTCAGCCGTGCCGCTAAGTGCCAAGGAAGGATCGGGCTTTAGCCCCTGCGGGTCGCTTTTGGGTGGCGCAGCGCTTTCAGCGCTGCGATCATCCGCTCCCTCCTGAACCGGGGCTTCAGCCCCCGAGGGATCTCCCTCCGTGCCTAGGAGATAACGAAAGAATCCATACCGCAACTCCCGCGCCGCCGTCTCCACACTCACACGCTCGGCGGCCGCATGCCCCGCCACGTCATCACTATCGGCGCGCAGCTCCAAATCGTACTCGCGAGCCAGCCCGGCAGCGAATTCCTCATCCGCATCGGACTCCGCCCCGCGCAGCCTGTGATTGAAATGAACAACAGAAAGAACAATCCCTAACTCACTCCGCAGCTCCAGCAGCACCCGCAAAAGCGCGACAGAATCGATTCCACCAGAAACGGCCACGCCCACGCGATCCCCCGCCCGCAGCAGTTCGTCCCGCCGAATATGAGAAAGCACGCGCTCCGCCAGGCAATGCACGGAAACATGTTACAGCAGGGTTTATGTGGGGACAGCCGCTCCCGGCCGTCGGCGGAGCGAAGCTCCGCTGCCTGAGCTACCTGCGCCGACGGTTTCGAGAATGATGCAAAAAGCGGCGAGCTGGCGCTCGTCGGACAGCCGGGGCATCTGTCCCCACATAAATCTGCCTATACCGCCGAACTCTTCTCCGCAATCAACTTCCGAATCTTCTCCACGAACTCCGCCGCCGGCATGTCTTCCGTCTTCTCTTTCCCGCGCGTGCGCACATTCACCTTCCCCGCCTCAGACTCTTTATCC
>JBELAE010000094.1:0-26713 GCA_049509155.1 Candidatus Sulfotelmatobacter sp. | reverse complement strand
TGAATGTTGTGCGAAGTCGCATCGTCGTTCACAAGTTGCAGCGTCTGGTTGGCGCGCACCGCCAGCACATGCGGTTGATACATGCATCCTTTCTGCTCGACCACCACCGACTCGGTGGGCGGATCGAAAGTACGATCGCCCAAGCCCTCCGACACGAACACGATTACGTTCTGCAGATCGCCTTTCGCATCCGCCATGACTTCCTGCGCCATGACCGGGGAGGGATGCTGTTTAGCGCAGACCGGATCGGCGGACATACTAATTGCCTTGCCGGCCGGAACTTTGCCTTCGAAGTGCACGCTGCCTCGCACTGTGCCGCCTGTGGTGGTTGGAGGAGAGCCGGCTTTCACCGTGTGCGGCGCTGAAATGCCTGCCGCGACAGTTAGAGCAAGAATTGACAACAACTTCTTCCTATTCATTCCTTCACCTCGATCGAGATTTGCGAATTTGTGCTCGGCTCGCTTTACCTGTGCGGGTTACTCGGGCCGGTTTGCGCCGGGCTCAGCGCCGGCGAGGGAATCGGTGTAGCCGCGCTGGTAGCCGGCCACGAACGAAGCGCGATCTCGTTCGCTCGACCAGCGGCCGATCGGGGGACGCAGTGAGCGTCCGCCCTCGGCAGCCAGACGCCCCACATAAAGCCCATCGCGGAATGCGCCGTCGGTCGCCAGGTGCGCACCCACTGTTTGGTTTGGCCGGGCAGAGTGCGCGCTGTTGGCCAGGAACGCGGTCGTCCCCAGGCACACTGCTATCGCCAGTGCAGAAGTGAAAAGTTTGTCCATGTCGTCCTCCTTATTTCTTTTTTGTCTTTCTTTTTTCCGGGCCAACGCTCGGCGCAGCTCTGCCTGGGCTTGGCCGCATGCCATTGCGGTCGATTCATCGATTCAGTTCGCAGGGATGTGGGCTCGATTCGATTGCCGCTCGAGCTGAGTGGAGATTAGGCGACGCGTGCTCAGGGATTGTCACCGCGCGGTCATGCACGCGTCATTTCATCGTCATCTTCTCGTCAACGTGTTGTCAGGAAGTCCGGATCGCATAAGCGCCCGCGAGCAACTCGCCGATAACGACAGTGGTCGATCCCGGCAAGGCAATAGCATGAACCTAAGTAACCTTTGCTAAGTTGCGGCCGTCGCCATAAAATTGCCGCGAGTCAAAAACTGCACGCTCGGGTTCATTCCCTAGGAAGCACATTTCTGCCGAAAGGCCACAACCAGAGAAAAATGAGGAGACTATGAAAACTGTACGACATTGTGCCGTACTCGTGTTTTTTGTTGCGATCTGCACCGCTCTGACTTTTGCTGACGAGCCGGGAAGGCATCCGGCCTACCTGCACGCGCTCACCGACCTGCGGCACGCGCGCGCCCACCTGGCTCACCCGGCCGACACCGGCCATATGGACCGCGAGGAACAGCACGCCATCGACGAGATCGACAAGGCCATTGGCGAGATCAAGCACGCCGCGATTGATGACGGCAAGAACCTGGAAGACCATCCGCCGGTCGACGCGAACATGGACCGCCGAGGCCGCTTTCACCGGGCCAAGGAACTGCTCGATAAAGCGCACAACGATATCGCCCGCGAAGAGGATGATCCATCCGTCCGCGGTTTGCGCGATCGCGCCATCCACCATATCGACGAAGCCCACCGCATCGTCGACCACCTGATCGTGCAGAACAACTGGTAAGAACGTCTAGCTTTCACGGGGAAGGCTCGGCCCGCGCCGGGCCTTTTCTCTTGGGCGGCACTTTTTTCTTGACATACTGTACTAGCAGTGTAGTACACTGACACGCATGGGAAGGAACACCCACCCTGCGCCCCGGTTCTCATTCTCCATCGACCTGCACAGCGGCGTCCCGGTTTACCGCCAGCTGATCGACCAGGTGCGCGGCGGCATCGCCTCCGGCTCGCTGCACGCCGGAGACCAGTTGCCTACGGTGCGCCAGCTCGCCGTCGACCTCGCCATCAATCCCAACACCGTGATGCGGGCCTACCGCGAATTGGAACTCGGCGGCCTGCTTGAAACCCATCAAGGCACGGGAACATTCATCGCCAATAAAAAACTGGAAAAGAATTCCCCCGAGCGCGACCGTCAGCTCGCCCAGATGGCGGGAGAATTCGCGGCCCGCGCAGGCGCCGCCGGATTCGCCCTGGAAGACGTGATCGATCGTCTGCGCGACTTGCTGCCTGCTTCTCGTCAAACACAAAGGAGATAGACGTCATGGCAAAAATCCGGTTCAACGAAGTCAGCGGCATCGCCCGCTTGCTGTTTGCAATCAGCCTGGTGGTTGGTCTCGCGGTGTCAGCGGCAATTCACAATCCTGTACCGGCCATCGTCGGAGCTCTCGTCGGGCTCTATTTTCTGTTCGCGATCAAAGTGGTGCAACAGTGGGAAAAGGTTGCGGTGCTGCGCCTGGGCCGCTACGTCGGCCTGCGCGGTCCCGGCCTGTGCCACATTATTCCGATCGTCGAAACGCTCAGCCCTTATGTCGACCAGCGCGTCCGCGTAGCCAGCGTTTCCGCCGAGTCCACTCTCACCCGCGATACCGTGCCCGTGAATGTGGACGCCATCGTTTACTGGCTGGTATGGAACGCCGAGAAATCCATTCTCGAAGTCGAGAACTTCATCGACGCCATCAACATGAGCGCGCAAACCGCGTTGCGCGAATCCATCGGCCGCCACGAATTGGCGCAAATGATTACCGAACGCGAAATGATGGGCCGCGAGCTGCAGCGCATCCTCGACGAGAAAACCAATCCCTGGGGCATCACCGTGCAATCTGTAGAAATTCGCGACGTAAAGATTCCCGCTGGTCTCGAAGACGCCATGTCCCGCCAGGCGCAGGCCCAGCGCGAACGCCAGGCGCGCATTATTCTAGGCCAGGCCGAACAGGAAATCTCCGCCAGCTTCGTGCAAGCCGCAGCCGCGTACGCGGAAAATCCCGTAGCCCTGCACCTGCGCGCCATGAACATGCTCTACGAAGCCGTCAAGGAAAAAGGCGCGATGGTAATCGTGCCCTCGACCGCAGTCGAGACCATGGGCCTCGGTGGCACACTCGCCACTGCGTCACTAGGCGGAGCGAAACCCTAACCAACCTCAAGCGTTCAACTCGATAAACGTCGAAAGGAGCACCGACTATGAGTTACCTGCGATTCGTGTGTCTACTTGCTTCAACCCTGACGACAGGCGCTGTGCTGATCGCGGTCGCGCAATCTCCAGCGCTGCAGCGCGGCATCAGCGTGCAAATGGCCGCCACCAATAATGCCGCGCCCATGCCCGACGCGGACAACCAAGACGCCTGGATCGTAACCGTTGCTGCCGACGGCAGCTTATATTTCGGAACTGATCCGGTTACGCGCGCTGGCCTGATGGACGTGATGGTCCGCACGCCCCGCAACCACGAGCAGAAACTCTACATCAAAGCGGACGATCGAGCGCCGTACGCCGATGTGGAATATGTCTTCAAGTCCGCCCGCACCGCGGGGTTCGATGCGCCAGTCTTTCTGACAGCGCAGCCGGAGTCCGCGACGCCGGGGAGCATCGTTTCTCCGAAGGGGCTGGAAGTGTTCGCCGCGGCGCCGCCGAACGCAGAATCAGTCGTCTTGCAAATCCTCGCCGGGCAACCATCCCCCACGTTGAGGGTCAACGACGCGGACGCATCGTGGGCCGCTCTGCAAAACACGCTAAGGCGTCTGCTCACAAAGCAGAACGCGAAAGTGGTTGTAGTGAAAGCAGCCGGCTCGGTGCTGTTTGGGCAAGTCGCGTACGTGATCGACGCGGCGCACTCGACGGGAGCTAAGGTCGTTCTGGCCGGGCCGAGCCTTTGAGACGATCCGCTTAAGAAAATCGTGGCTGGCGCAAAGTAACCCTTTGCGCCAGCACCGAAGTAACGATTTACGCGCCAGGTCGATAAAGTCTTTGACCCAACCCGCCGATAACATATACATGGCAACCTCAGCGATTGCGCTTCAGGGACTACAGCAGGCCGAAGTTCAGTTGAACGCGGCCGCTTCTGCAATTGCCAATGCGGGCACGAGTTCCGGCAACGGAGGCACGCTCGATGTAGTGAGTCTCAGTGAGGAAATCGTTGCGATGATGTCGGCGCAAACTTCATTTTCCGCCAACCTCGCCGCGCTCGAGACCGCCGACCAGATGCAGCAAAATCTTCTCGATGTCACTGGCTAAATTCACCAGGACTAAAACTTCAACTTCACCAGACGTGTTTACCACACGTGTTCACCACACGTGGCAGGCGTTCTCCGCCACCATGGGCTGGCCGGCCTTGCAGCCCCACGCCTTCTGGAACTCCGGCATATTCTGCACCACGCCGTCCACGCGATACTTCCCCGGCGAATGCGGATTCGTGCTGACCTGCATGCGCAAATATTCCGGCCGCTGCTTCTCGCACCACACCCGTCCGAATCCCAGGAAGAAACGCTGTTCCGGCGTGAAGCCGTCGATGCTCTGGCCTTCCTTCCCCGTCTTATCTTCCGCGATCAAGCGTTCCAGCGCCGCCAGCGCGATGCGCGCTCCGCCGTTATCCGCCGTGTTTTCGCCCAGCGTGAGACGCCCGTTCAGCTTCATGTTGTCGACGGCGACGAAGTTCGAGTATTCATCGGCGACGCAACTCACGCGCTTCTCAAACTCCTTGCCATCCTGCTCCGTCCACCAGTCGCGCAGGTTGCCCGTGGGATCGAACTTGCGCCCCTGATCGTCGAAGCCGTGCGTGAGTTCGTGCCCGATTACCAGGCCGATGCCGCCGAAGTTGATGGCGTCGTCCATCGTCTTATCAAAGAACGGCGGCTGCAGAATGCCCGCGGGAAACACAATCTCGTTATACGACCCGCTGTAGTAAGCGTTGACGGTCGGCGGCGTCATGCCCCACTCCTTGCGGTCGAGCGGCTTGTCGATTTTCGCCACGTCGCGCTTGGCTTCAAATTCGTCCGTCCGTCGCACGTTGCCCAGTAGGTCGTCCGCCTTGATCGTCACCGAACTGTAATCGCGATACACATCGGGATAGCCAATCTTGTTGCGGATCGCCTGCAACTTCACCTTCGCCTGTTTCTTGGTGTCGTCCGACATCCACGCAAGACTTTGAATGTCGTTATCCAGTGAGGTTTCGAGCGCGTCCACCATCTTCAGCATGCGCTGCTTGCCGTCCGCTCCGAAAGTGGCATCGACGTAGCGCTGCCCCAGCGCTTCGCCCAGCGATCCATCGACCAGAGTGACGCAGCGCTTCCAGCGATCCTGAATCTGCTTCTGCCCCGTCAGCGCCTGCCGCATTTTGAAATCAGCGTCCACAAACGGCTGCGACAGCCATGGAGCATTCGCCCGCAGCACGTGCCAGCTCACATAGGTTTTGAGCGACTCGAGCGGCAGCGCCGCGACCACGCCATTCACTTGCTTGAAAAAGTCCGGATTGACGACATTCAACGCGGTGAAGTTGGGCGCGCCCACAGCTGTGAAATAACGATTCAGATAAAAATCCGGCGCCAGCGCAACCGCTTCGTCGCGAGTCAACTTGTGGTCGCGATTCTTGGGATCTCGCCGCTTGGTGCGATCCATGGAATCCGCCGCGAGCAAGGTTTCCACCAGCAGCACCGTGTCGGCCGAACCGGCTGCCTGTTGCGGCGTCTGCCCGGCCAGCGTGAACAGCTGCGTGGCATATTCAGCCAGATGTTTCCGCATCTCGACCTTGTCGGCATCGTCTTTGATGTAGTAATCGCGGTCGGGCAGCGAGAGTCCGCCCTGATCGATATACGCGATCACCTGGTCGGCGTTATGCAGATCAGAGTTCGAATAAAAATTGAACAGCGAACCGTTTCCCACCATGTGCAGGCGCCCAATCTCTTCCATGAGCGCACTCTTGTCTTTCACCGCCGCGATCCGCTCCAGTTCCGGCTTAAGCGGCGCGATTCCCTTCGCGTCCACCGCCTTTTCGTCCATGCACGATCCATAGAGGTCGCCGATTTTCTGGTCGATGGCGTCGCGGCCCGGGCCACCGGCGGCAGCCTTCTCCAGAATTCGGCGCTCAATCGCAAGATTGCTTTCATTCAGTTCGGAGAAGCTCTGCCACGAAGGCCGGTCCGCCGGAATCTCAGAATTCTTAATCCAGTTCCCGCATGCGTACTGATAAAAATCCACGCAGGGATCCACGCTCTTGTCGATGTTGTCGATACTGAATCCAGGGCCGGGCTTGGCGGAGGGCGCGGATTGCGAGAAGCTGGCGGCAGTCACCAACAACACAAAGGACAACAAGAAACGGAACGCGCGCATGCGAGATTTCTCCTTAGAGCGTTAGAGCGTTGGAGCGATGAAGAGCAACGGTTGGGATTCTATGCCCTACTCTTCGCCACGATCAAGAAGACCCCTATGAATTGTGAAAGATGTCTTGCCGTGGTGAACTCGATGCGTATACCGGGGGGAACAATGAGTAGAAAAATGCTGACGGCCCCGCTTCTTCAGAGTCTTAAACTCCGACTCTGAGAAGTGCGGGGCTCGTCTTTAGTTTGTCGAGTTTGGTCTTTTTTTAGACACGCCATCGGCGCCCGTTCTAACTGGCTTTACGTCGTGCCAGCGACTCGTCGTCGAAGGTCTCGCCGGCCGACCGCTTCTCATCATTCTTCTTCGCGTTCTCAATCGAGGATTGCAGCACTTCCTCCCGCCGCTGACGCAGCGAGTCTTCAAATGCACTCCAGCGCAGAGTCGGCCCCGCCGGGGACACGTCCATGGTCGCCTCGGTACGAATGGGCGTGACTTCTGTTTCCGCGTCCAGTTCGGCGGTGTCCTCTACATCCGACGGAATTGTTCCTGACTCCGCTCCCACCTGTTGCTGAGTTGTGGGCGTGATGTTACGGTCGGTGGCCTCGCGATGCATAACCGGATTCTCCACCCATTTTGCGCTCGAACGATAGCGCCGCTCATAGTCCGCCCACTGCTCTTCCGAGGTCAGCGACGCTCCGTCATAGGGTGGAAAAGTTTCAATCTGCTCTTTTGTCAGATCCACCAGAAAATCGTCCTCATGCTGCAGCGACGGCCGGATCTCCCGTGGCGGCACGATAAATTTCTTGCTGGAAAGCCATCCCCCGGTGTCGACTACCAGGAATACGATCGCTCCGGTCGCTTCATCGAAAATGACATCGTCAATCTCTCCCAGCTTGTGGTCGCCGGGCCCGTAAACCTTCGCGCCCCGAATGTCGAGCGCAGCCTCCTGCGTATCAGTAAAACGATAGTCTCCTAACGTGCCGTATCGCGCCATGATTTCCTCCTGAAAAAAGTTGCTCCTGAAATTTCGATCTCGAGCGACGTTAAGATGCAAAAAGACGAGCGGAGTTTGGCCCCTGAATACCGATCCGTGAACTTCCTCCATACGCCCTTTATTGGGCCCTGCTGCCACAGAACCCGTCCAGCCCTCGGCCGCGCGGTTATAATCGAGACTCACCAAATCTCAAGAGGCTGGCGATCATGACTTCCACGAATGGTAATGGCAAAGCTAATGGCACGGGCAGCAACGGACACAGCGTCCCCCAACCGCGCGCCGAGTGGCTCGCCCGCCGCAAGAAAGAGAACGCGACCGGCAATTTCTCGCAGATGCACTATGCGCGCAAGGGCGTCATCACCGAAGAAATGGCGTTCATCGCCCACAAGGAAAAGCTCGCGCCCGAACTGGTGCGCGACGAAGTTGCCCGCGGACGCATGATTATTCCCGCCAACATCAACCATCCCGAACTCGAGCCCATGGCGATCGGCGTGGCCAGCCTCTGCAAAATCAACGCCAACATCGGCAACTCGGCCGTCACGTCGGAAGTGAAAGAAGAGCTGAAGAAGCTGCACACCGCCGTTCACTACGGCGCCGACACGGTAATGGATCTCTCCACCGGCGGCAACATTCACGAGATCCGCGAAGCCATCCTGCGCAACTCGCCAGTGCCCATCGGCACTGTGCCGATTTACGAAGCCATCGCGAGAGTGAAGCGCGTCGAAGACCTGAACGCCGAAGTCATGCTGGAAGTTATAGAAGAGCAAGCCCAGCAAGGCGTCGACTACATGACGATCCACGCCGGTGTGTTGATCCAGTATCTTCCGCTGATTTCAAAGCGCATCACCGGCATCGTCAGCCGCGGCGGCGCAATCCTCGCCCAGTGGATGGCCTACAACCACAAACAGAATTTCCTCTATGACCGCTTCGACGACATCGTAAAGATTTTCAAGAAATACGACGTCAGTTTCTCGCTCGGCGACGGCCTCCGCCCCGGCTGCGTTGCCGACGCCAGCGACGAAGCCCAATTCGCCGAACTGAAAACTCTGGGCGAACTCACCAAGAAGGCCTGGGAACACGACGTGCAGGTCATGATCGAAGGCCCCGGCCACGTTTCCATGGACAAGATTAAAGAACAGGTCGACAAAGAAGTTGAGATGTGCCACGAGGCGCCGTTCTACACCTTGGGCCCGCTGGTCACCGATATCGCTCCCGGCTATGACCACATCACCAGCGCCATCGGCGCAGCCATGATCGGATGGTACGGCGCCGCCATGCTCTGCTACGTCACGCCCAAAGAGCATTTAGGCTTACCAAACGAAAAAGACGTGAAAGACGGCATCATCGCCTACAAGATTTCCGCCCACGCCGCCGACATCGCCCGCGGACGCCCCGGCGCCCGCGACCGCGACGACGCCCTCAGCTACGCCCGCTACAAATTCGACTGGGAAAAACAGTTCGCCCTCTCCCTCGACCCCGAAACCGCCCGCTCCATGCACGACGAAACCCTCCCCGACGACTTCTACAAAGAAGCCGCCTTCTGCTCCATGTGCGGCCCCAAATTCTGCTCCATGAACTATTCGTCGAAGGTCGACGAATACAACAAGCAGGTGCATGGGATCGAGAAGAAGGATTACTCGGAGCTGGTGGAGAGGTTAGTCTCGCTGAAGTAGCAACCGCGGTGACCCGCTCCATCGGCCGGGCATCTGCAGCCCGGGCAGGAAAACCGGGGCTGCGCCCCCGAAATTCACGGCTTGAGAAGGAGCGGGCTCGTCTCATGCCCCCTGTGCTACCCTGCCTTTGGTATGGCGACCTCAGCGACATCCCAGACAGAATCCTTACCGCAAAGAGTGTTCGGCGTGACGATCAAAAACGCTGCATTCATCTTTGCCTCGATCTACGGCGTAGGATTTCTCATTCTCTCGATTCATCAAGGACGGTATGGCATCGACACTGTCGAACCGTTCAAGCCAAAGGTCTTTTCCGCCGGATTGTTATTCGTAGTTCTGGCAGGAGCTCCTTGCATCGCGATGGCACGTCTCGCGGCGCTCTTCGGCCTTCGGATGCCAAACATAAAGGTCGTGGACAGTCGGCGGATGGGGTACATCAGACTGAATTGGGCCTTAGATTTCTGGTGGATTGCGATCTGGTTGAGGCTCGGAAGCGCGCTTCTATTCACAGGTCTAGAATTTTTCCCTCCCTACCCGGGATGGTTGTTTTACCTTGCGGCGGTGTCCCTTTGGGTACCAGTAAGCCGGCTTGCAATCTGAACGATCACCCTGTCATAGCTACGCTTGCGAACCTTGGATTCTTCGTTGTCGGAATTGCAATTGTTTATAGATACATGAGTCGTCAGTTCTTCCTACAAGTGATCTGGTTCTACATAGTGGGGGTGACTTTTCTTTGGCTGTACAACCTCTGGAACAGCTCAACCTCCAAAACCTTCGATTGGGAACGACAGGCCTTTTCCCTCCTCGGACTGGCGCTATTCTTCGCTTTGTTTCTGTATGGGAACATCCGGTCCATCTACGGGGGAGGTGCCCCAATTCGTGTCGATGTGATCTTCAATCGTCCCACTTCATTTTCTCCAAGTACGACAACGAACGGTTTCTTAGTGGATCAGGACTCGCACGGCTACTACATCGTTCATCAAAAAGAGGAAAAAGAGGCTCATTTCATCCCTCGCGATGCGGTGGCTGAGATCGTGTTCCACGGCGAAAACTACGAGAAGAGCAACTAGCCGGGTACCCCATCCTTGTCGCGCTCTTCGCGAAAGGGTGGGAACGACGCTGCTGGGGACAACACTTTTCGTTGCGTCGGTCGGGAATCCGGCCTACGCGGGTGGCCCATCCTTTCGCGTTCTTTGTGTTCAGTCCCATGACATCCTTTACACATTGTCCCGAGACATCCTTTACACTCCGGCGCGCTTTGCGCGCCGGGAGGTGGGAGCGGGATGGCATGGAAGACGATGGATGTTCAGGAACAGCGGGTTCGGTTTGTGGTGGAGGCGGCGCAGCACACGCGGTCTTTTAAAGCGTTGTGTGCCGCGTATGAGATTTCGCGGCCCACGGGATATCTGTGGCTGGAGCGTTACCGGGAGCAGGGAGTGGCCGGGATTGCGGAGCAGAGCCGCAAACCACATCACAGTCCGCGGCGGACGGGCAGCGAACTGGAGCGGCAGGTGGTGGAGCTGCGGTTGCGGACTGGGGTGCCCGCAAATTGCGGGTGGTGTTGGCGCGCGAAGGTATCGAGTTGCCGCGCAATACGATTCATCGCATCCTGCTGCGCCACGATTTAGTGCGGGAGGAGGAACGACACTCCCCGGCCGTGCAACGCTTCGAGCGCGACCAGCCCAATCAGTTGTGGCAGATGGATTTCAAAGGGCCGAAGGGATGGCCGCAGCCGGTCGGGCCGCTGTCGGTGCTGGACGATCACAGCCGCTACCTGATTGCCCTGGCGGCCAACGGCAGCACGCGCCGCGAACCGGTGCAACACCAGTTGGAAGAAGCCTTTCAGCGTTGTGGCGTTCCCGACGGCATGCTGATGGACCACGGTACCCCGTGGTGGAACACGCGGGCGGGTGTGGCCCGGACGCATCTGCCGGGCACTTTCCGGAGAGTGGGTGCAGGTGGTCTCGGTCCAACATCGCATGATGGTCTTCTACTGCACCACCCTGGTCCGCGAACTAGACCCCGGAATCCAGCGCTCGACCATCATCGAGCGCTGGATTCCGGGGCCTAGTTCACCTCCAGCACTGTAAAGGATGTCTGGGGACAAAATGTAAAGCATCTCGTGGGACTAGACACGTTCTTTGCGAAAGGGTGGGAACGATGCTGCCGGCCTATGGCGAAGGCGCACAAATTCGATCTCGAAAATCCCGCTCCCATCCTCGACGACGAAGATGAGGAAACCCTTGCCGCCATCGACGAAGGCATCCGGGACGCTGAGGCTGGCCGAGTCGTCCCTGCGGAGAAAGTCCGCGAACTCTTGCACAAGTGGACTACCGTCTCCTCGACACGCTGATGACGCTATAATCGTTCCATGGCCGACCACGTAATCCACATCTCAGAAGCGGAGGCTGCCAGTGACTTCGCCGGACTGCTGGCCCGGGTCCGCGCGGGTGCGGAGGTCGTGATCGAGAACGGCAACCATCCCGTAGCCGTGATCCATGCGCCGGCCCCGCCTCGCCGATCCATCGCGGAGTGCATCGCGCTGCTGCCCGCCGAATCGACCGCAACCATCGACGCCGACTTCGCAAAAGATGTCAAAGCAGCCGTTGATGGCCATCGCGAGCCGCTCGAACCGCCCGCATGGGACTAATTCTCGATTCCAGCGTTCTGATCACCGCCGAGCGCGAAGGCCAGAACGCGCGCCAGACTCTAGAGGCAATCTCAAGCAGTGTAGGTAACACCGAGATCGGAATTTCCGTCGTGACCTTGATCGAACTGGCCCACGGCGCCGCCCGGGCGGACACGCCCCAGCGCAGAGCTAAACGACAGCAGTTTATCCAGGAACTTCTCGTCGCATTGCCCGTTCATCTAGTGACCGCGCCGGTTGCTCTTCGTACCGGCCAAATGGACGGTGCGAACCAGGCGAAAGGCATCCGCCTTCCGCTCTCCGATCTGTTGATTGGAGCGACAGCCCTCGAACTTGGCTATGGCGTAGCCACGGGCAATCTCCGCCACTTCGAGATGATCCCCGGGTTAACGGTGGTTCGACTCTAGTCCGAGTGCCCATCGAATCTTTGCGAAAGGGTGTTGGCGAAGTATCCTAGTCTCATGGTCGTGAACTGGCTCGAAGTTGCGAAAAAGATGGCTGAGGACGCACGCGCCCAGCTTGCCCTCAATCGCAAGCGCCTGCAGGAAATCCTTGCGGAACGGGCACGCCAACAGTCCACCCAAGGATCTCAGACGAACGCCCGGTGCCTCTAAGAACTTTTCCACAGGGCTCATTGTGACATCCAACCTTGCCTTCAACATCGAACTTGCGCAATCATCACCGAGGCCGTGACTGCCGCGCACAGCGCGATTGATCCGTCCTAAGTCCTTTGTTTCATGGATTTTAGTATCTAAGTTCTTTGACAGACGTATTTTGCGGGGAATTTCGCGCTAACTCCATGATTCCAGAGATCGAGGGGGGAGGGGGGATACGAGATCGAGGGGGGAGGGGGGATACCCCCGTCGCGTGGCTGGCATCACCCGAACGACTACTCCAGATGGACGTCTCCCACGCCGACGTGGGCGCGCAGTTCGTATTTGCCTTCGCCGTGATACTTCAGGGTCTTGCCCAGCCAGCCGCTGGTTTCGCCGTAGCCATCGCCGTCCACATCGCCGATGCCCGTGCTCGCGCTCACCAGCCGATATCCCGCATGGCCCTTGGACACGCGGATGTCGCCGACTCCCAGGCTTAGATCCTTGTCGCCTTCAACGTCCTCCACCGCGACGTCGCCGACTTTCTCGTGCACGTCGAGATTGGTGTTTTGCGGGACTTCGAGTTCGACGTCAAACTGCGTGTTGCCGCTGGAGGGCGCGTGAAATTCGATCGTGGCATCGGTGCCGTGGACATCGAAATTCACCGTCGCTTCCTTGACGTTCCTCTCGCGGCTCGACTTGATCGTGTAGCGCAAGCTGATCTTGCTGGCGTCGCCGCGCTTGATGTGCACGTCGCCCACGCTCAGGCGCACGTGCACGAAGCCGCCAGCGGCAAACTCGCGGGCGTCGCTGTGCGTCTCTTCATAGTCCCAGTCATGGCTCGAGGCGGCCGCGCACAACGGCGCCGCGCAGAATGGAAGCAGGACGAGACACGCCAATACTGTTTTGTGCAGTGGATTCAAACGGGCAAGAGACCTTCCAGGCATGCAGCACCTCTCGGGCGCAAGAGCACCTGTCTTAAGGTACGGGATCGGAGCCGGCGAAGTTCCCGGAAACTTTAGTTGTGGAAGTCGGCCACGCCGTTCCACACCAGTTGGACCGCGATGGCAAGAATCAGAAAGCCGAAAATCTTATTGATCGCGCCGACCGCACTCGGACCCAGCCGCCGCACCAGCGGCCCTCCCAAGCCAAAGAATAGCGACACGCTGAGGGCGATCGCAGCGATTCCGATGACCATCCCGAAATACGCTGCCGTGTTGTCCACGTGAGCGGCGAGCGCCATCACCACTCCAATCGCGCCCGGGCCCGACATCAGCGGCATAGCCAGAGGCGTGAGTGAGATGTCGTCTTTGCTTTCTGCTTCGTGACTTTCTGCCGGTGTGATTCGGGAAGTCGAGGTCACCATGCCCCAGGCTGTATTGGCGACAATCAGTCCACCCGCAATCTTGATCACCGGCAACGAGATGCCGAAGAATTGCAACACGAAGCGTCCGAAGAAGAGAAACGTTACCAGGATCACGAACACCCACATCCCGGTCTTGATCGCAGTGCGACGGCGATCCTGCGCGCTCCACGTCGAGGTCATCGTGAAGAAGATAGGAACGCCGCCGAAGGGATCGACAATCGGAAACAGCGCCAGAAAAGTCGCCGCCGCCGAAGCCGGCAACGTGCGCAGAAACTCGCCAAGGGCGTGAGCGGAAGTCATCGGCTAGCGAGTCCCTTCCAGGGTTTTCGCGGAGCGCTCCAGCGCCGCCTAAGCGTCGCCAATTGCTGGCGCGCCCGCTCGCTATCGCCCTTGTCGATAGCTTCATTCACGCCGGGAATTACCACCGCCGCGTAGCCGGTATATTCGCCGGGGGCATAAATCACGTGGCGAAACCAGGGACGATGCGGCAGGCCCTGCGGCACCAGCAGTGCTCGTTCGGTCCCGCGCAGAGCCTGGTTCAGCCGCGCGGCATCCTGCTGCGGACTCTTCTGCTTGGCCAGCATTTTTGCGGCCGCGGTTTCGAAGTGGCGAGCGGCGGCGTTTACTGCGGCGAAATCTAGCACGCGGTTGCCGAATTTATCCTCCGCCCGCTTGCGCGCTGTCTCCACATACACCGCGATCTCTTTCCCGTATTCCTCGTAGTCATACGGCAAAACGTCGGCATCGGCCATGCGCACGGCTTCCAGCCCGAAAACGCGCGCCATCTCCTGTACGTACACGAACTCGGGATCGGCAAATTTCTTGAACCATGCGAAATTGTCGAACACTGAGTGGTACACGCCGTACGCTCCGCTCGAACCCATGTCGGTCGAGGGAACTCCCGAATGCTGCAGGAACGCGGTGTAATCCGAACCGCTGCCCAAGTCGCCTACCGGGACATCGCCCTTCACTTGAGCGGCCGGAAGTCGATGGTTCTCTGTAAATGTCTCGCCGGGTGATTGGGCAGAGAGCGTGTCTGGCAGCGCCGTTTTCTGCCAGGCTTCATAGACGGTCCCACCTTTCGGGCTGGGCACAACTTTGGTTACGTCGCGCAGAAATTGTTTGAGACTGGGCACGGCCGAGGCGCCGAACTTCGATCCGGAAACCGCAACATCCATGTTGAAATATGCGGCCGCATTCGCCAGCTCCGGCTCGTGTTGTTCCACCCACTCGGTCGAGCCCATCAGACCTTCTTCTTCGCCGTCCCAACTGGCGAAAATCAGCGTTCGCTTCGGCGTCCAACCGGACTTCAACAGGTCGCCGACGCCGTGCACGGCCTCGAGCATCGCAGAAGTACCGCTGTTGGGATCGACCGCGCCGTAGACCCACGCGTCACGATGGTTGCCCGCGATCACCCATTCGTCCGGCAGTTCACTGCCGCGCGCCCGGCCGATCACGTCCCACAGCGTGCGGAACTGGTAGTCCTGCCGGAGATGCATCTTCACCTTCGCCGGCCCGGGACCAACGTGATAGGTAAACGGCAGCGCGCCCTGCCACTCGCGCGGCGAATCCGGGCCGCCGAGATGCTGCAAGATGGGCCACGCGTCGTGATAGGACAACGGAGTGACCGGAATCTTCGGCATCTGACTCGATTGCTGGGGAGAAATTCGCCCCGACTCTGGCAGCGAGGACAGCGACGCAACGCCCGGGGTAGTCGGATCTCCGGGAAACTCGAACATGTATCCCACCGACCCGCGCTCCACACCCGTGTCCGGCCGCCACGGGCCTTCGGGATATTTATCGCCGCGCTTCCAGCCGTCGTCGGCGGGATCGGAGTAAATGATCACGCCCGCCGCGCCATGTTCCTGAGCCACGAAAACTTTGACTCCGCGAAAATTCTGCCCGTAGCGCACCAGCACGATCTTGCCGCGCACGTCGACTTTGAGCCGGTCGAGTTTCTCGAAGTCCTCGGGCGAGCCGTAATTGGCGTAAACGACGTCGGCTTCGGCGTCGCCAGAGGGCGACATGCCGCTGAAGGGCATGACCACGCGGGGATCGTCTTGAAACGGATCATGGTCGACGTGCTCGCGCGTGGGACCGTGCATTTCGACTCCAGCGGGGGCGATCAGATCGACGCTGATTTCGGAAGGATAGTTCATCCAGACTTTGTACTCGACGATTTCGGTGTCGAGCCCGGCGGCGCGGAATTTCTCGGCAACGTATTCGGCGGTCGCTTTGTCCTCGATGGTCCCGGCCATGTGCGGGACTTTCGTCAGAATGCGTAGATGTTCTTCCGCCAGCTTGGAATCCGGTACGGCCAGGAATTGCGATTCCGTCGCCTGCTCTGCAGCCGCGTCGCGAAAACCGAAGATGGTAGGAGAGGCGCTGGAAGCCGCGGAAGCGGAGCTAACCGAGGTCGGAGACGATCCCGAAAGGAATAGGGCTGAAGACAGAGCTACGGCTAAGAGAACTTTCATCGCGCTCCCGCAGTGAAAGGTAGTAAGGTAGCACAGGCGTACGATCATGACGGGATCTGTATTCGTTTTACATTCGCTATATTCACCAACCTCACCACCTTCACCAACAGGTGCGAGATCCTGATATAATGATCGTCATGAAGCGAGCCACAGTGACATTGCCGGATGATCTTGCCGAAGCGGTGGAGAAGTACACTCAAGCTCAAAACGTGACTCCTGCGCTGACGGCCGTCGTCCAGGCAGCGCTGAGAGAATACTTGCGGGAACGCGGATTCTTGCGAAGCTACCGGCCTTTGAAACTTGAACCTCTGGGTAATAGTGGCCGGAGAGATGTCAGCGTGAATCACGATCTATACCTAACGGGCGTCAAGAAATGACGCGTGCTGTTCTGGCTGACTCAGGTCCGTTGTACGCGGCGGTTGACGAAGGGGACGAGCACCACTTTGAGGCCCACCGGGCACTGGAAACGCTCGCGAGAGATCGGCGTAATGTCGTGATTTCCTATCCGATACTGTTAGAGGGGTACTCGCTGGTTCTTTACCGCCTGGGCGTTGCTGCCGCTCACAAATGGATCGCATTCCTGGCTGGGGCCTCGATCATCAATCCTGATTCGGAGGACTACGGGCGTGCTTTGATCACCGTTCGGAATTTTCCCGATCAAAAAATCACCTTGGTGGACGCAACCGTTGCGGCGCTAGCTCTGCGCCTCGGCCTTGAAGTCTGGACCTACGATCATCACTTTGACGTGATGCGAGTTCCGGTTTGGCGCTAGAGGGGACTATCTCACCTGTCCGGTCCCGATAACTTCATACTTCGACGAAGTCAGTTCTGCCAGCGCGAACGGGCCGCGGCAGTGGAGTTTCTGGGTGCTGATGCCCATCTCAGCCCCGAAGCCGAATTCTGCGCCGTCGGTGAAGCGCGTCGAAGCGTTCCAGTAAACCGCAGCCGAATCCACGCCGCGCAGGAATTTGCGGGCGTTTGCTTCATCGCGGGTGACGATGGAATCGCTATGTTTTGTCGAGTAGCGGTTGATGTGAGCGATGGCGTCGTCGACATTGGCGACTACAGCAACTGCCATGCATAACCGCAGATACTCTTCGTACCAATCTTGCTCGGCCGCGGCGCCGACCGGCAATCCGGCGGCCAGAGTGCAGACTTTGCCGTCGCCGCGCACCTCGACGCCGGCCTCGATCAGCTTCTTTACTATGCGGGGAACATATTCGGCTGCGACGCGCTCGTGCACCAGCAGCTTCTCGGCCGCGTTGCACACTGACGGACGCTGCGTTTTCGCGTTGATCACAATGCGGTCGGCCATGTCGAAGTCGGCCGATTCGTCGACGAAGATGTGGCAGTTCCCTGCTCCGGTCTCAATGACCGGAACCGTGGAATTCTCGGTCACAAACGTGATGAGGCCCGCGCCGCCGCGCGGAATGATCACGTCGACCAGGCCGCGGGCTTTGATCAGTTCCTGCACCGATTGCCGCGTGCTCGAGTCGAGCAGTTCGATCGCGCCCTCGGGCACGCCGGCCACTGCGGCCATAATTTCAACCAGGCGCTGACTGCTCTGCGCAGCCTCTTTGCCGCCGCGCAGGACGATGGCGTTGCCGGTCTTGAGCGCCAGTACGGCAGTGTCGACCGTCACGTTCGGGCGCGACTCGTAGATGATTCCCACCACGCCCAGCGGCACGCGTACTTTTCGAATGCGCAGGCCGTTCGACTTGGTCCACTCCGCGAGAGTTTCGCCGATGGGATCGGGCAAGGCTGCGACGTCGCGCACTCCGCTCGCCATGTCTTTAACTCGCGCCGGAGTCAGCAGCAGGCGGTCGCGCATCGCACCTTCCAGGCCGGAATTCTCAATGTCTTCGCAGTTCGCGGCCAGGATGCTCTTCTCATTCGCTTCGAGGGCATCGGCAATCGCCAGCAGGATTGCGTTTTTTTCCTGTGTGGAAAGTAATGCCAGCCGCGCTGACGCCGCGCGGGCGCGAAGCAGTTTTTCCTGCGTTGAAGCGGCGGTGGTGAGCGTGGCAGCCATCGATTCGATTATCTATCTTTTCGACTTTCTATCTGTCGATTATCTATCTTTCTGCGGCGGGAAGTACGTTCCGATTTTCCGTTCCATCCCCGCCGTGATTGCCTTGGGATGGCGCCCATTCACGATCGCCACATGAACTCCGCCTTCGCTGGCCAGCTTGGCGGCGCGCAGCTTCGAGATCATGCCGCCGCGTCCCTGCGAACTCTTGCCGTTGCATTGCGCTTCGAGAGCCGGAGTCAGCTTGCGGATCACCCGCTGCAGACGCGGCTTCTTGCGCCCGTTCGGGACCAGGAAACCGTCCACATTGGTCAGCAGCAACAGCCAGTCTGCCTTGACGGCAGTGGCCAGCAGTGAACTTAACTCGTCATTGTCGCCGAATGCACCTTCTAACTCGCGCACCGACACGCTGTCGTTTTCGTTCACGATCGGCACCACGCCCAGCGCCAGCAATTCGGCCAGCGCGTTCTGCAAATTCCGGTAGCGTACCGGCGAAGTGAAATCGTCGCTCGAAAGGAGCAGTTGCGCAACCACCTTCTTGCCGAAAAACAGGCGCTCGTAGGTGTGCATCAGCTTGCTCTGCCCGACGGCAGCGCAAGCCTGCATGCGGGGAACATCGTTGGGCCGCGCCTGCAGATCGAGGCCTGACATACCCGCGGCAATTGCGCCGGAAGTAACGATCAGGTATTCGTTCTTCGAGAGATCGAACTGATCGACCATGCCGCGCAGCAGGTTGATGTCAATCTGGCCGCCGGGTGCGATGAGGCTGGTTCCGACTTTTATGACTACTCGCATAATGTCTTGATGGCAGGCCCGGGCGATTTTACTTTCCCTTCGCTGACTCGAGCCCCACACAGGAGTCTCGGCGGGCAGACTCCGCTAAACATTCTCCGGAAAGCATCTCCGTTAAGCATTCTCCGTTGAGCATTCTCCGGAAGTCCAGCGGGGAGGGACAACATCTCTATCCTGCCGTTAGAATGGATTTCTGGCAAGGTGAAAAATCTTGCCACATTGCATCTTTATGCCTGCTTCCAACGCCACCAGCCGATTCTCCGACCGCGTAGAAAATTACGTCCGTTACCGCCCGGGATACCCTGGAGAGGTCTTGCGAGTCCTTGAAAAAGACTGCGGCTTAGCGCCGGCTCATGTGGTCGCGGATATTGCTTCGGGCACCGGCATCTGGACGCGGATTCTTTTGGAGAATGGCAATCCTGTCTTCGGGGTCGAGCCCAACACCGAGATGCGGGAGGCGGGCGAGCGGCTGCTGGCGAGCTTTCCGAAGTTCACCAGCGTCGCCGGAACGGCCGAGGCAACCACGCTCGCCGACGCGAGCGTCGACTTCATCACCGCGGCGCAGGCCGCACACTGGTTTGATCGCCAGCGGTCGAGACGCGAGTTCCTTCGTATTCTGAAGCCGGCGGGCTGGCTCGTGCTGCTGTGGAATGAGCGCCTCACCGACTCGACTCCGTTTTTGCGCGAGTACGAGGAACTCCTGCTGACATACGGCACCGACTACGCGGATGTGCGCCACGAGCGGACCACCGACGAGGTCAACCAATTCTTCGATCCCCTGCCATTTCAAGAGCGAGTTTTCCCGCTGCGGCAGGAGTTCGACTACACCGGCATCGAAGGCCGGCTGCTGTCGTCGTCGTACGCGCCGGGTCGGGAGCATCCGCGGTACGCGCCAATGCTGGCTGCTCTGCGAAAACTATTTGACCAGCACGCCGTCGCGGGACGCGTGGCCGTCGACTACAAAACGCGCGCCTATTTTGGGCGCCTGCGATAACCGCGCGGCACACAGGACGATCGTTGCGGCTATGGTCACACGACCGTGTACGTAATCTCGCAGTGATCGGCTCCCTGGTACATGCAGGGGTTGTGCTGGACACTAACGCTCTCCTGGAAATATTTTCCCAGGCCAAGGCCCACACCCACGGCGAACGCACACATCTTTCGCGGCGAGCTATAAGTCAGCATCACTTTGTGGCGATTGACCCGGCGGACGAGCAGGTAGGGAGGGGCGGCGCCACGCTCGTGCTTTCGCACCGCGCCGTGAGCCACTCTCTCGGCGTGTTCGATCACGTCGAGAGCGCGCCACTCAGGCCTGATGAGGTGTGCGTACATTCCGAGCAGCGCCGGCACCGTGAATTCGCCGAAGTCCTGGAGCAGGACGGATGCGGATTTTCCGCTCATCTTGACGACCGCCTGAAGCAGCAAAACCGCTTCGGCGTCGGGATAGGCCTGCGCGAGATACACGCGATCTTCCAGACCCGCGGTCTTCAGCGCCGCTTTCCAGGCGCGTTTACCGTCGCGGCTCTCGACAAACTCGCGGAATTGCCAGAGTATCCTGCCGTGCATGCTATCGACGCTCCAGCGCTGAAACGATCACTCCGCTGGATCGCCCCGATGCTCGACGAGCACAGCGTGCTTCGGATTTTTGTGCTACAAACTCTGAACTGCTGAGTCTGAGTTACAAGCTATAAAGATCGACAAGTGCGCAAGAATCTTTAACAGCCCTTTCGACACCTTCCCGGGAAGGACAGGAGCAGGAAAATGTTCGAGGAGAAGTCGTTCCACATGACGCCCGACGAGTTCCGCCGCCACGGCCATGCCGTGGTCGACTGGATCGCCGACTACCAAGAGCGGGTCGAATCGTTCCCTGTGCTCTCGCAGGTGAAGCCGGGAGAGCTTCGCGCCGCGCTGCCAGCGAATCCGCCGGCACAGGGCGAGGCCTTTGACACCCTGCTGAAAGATGTAGACCGGCTGATCCTGCCCGGCGTGACTCACTGGCAGTCGCCGAATTTTTTCGCCTACTTCCCGAGCAACGCATCGGGGCCGGGTATCCTTGGCGATCTGCTTTCGTCCGGCCTCGATGTGCAGGGCATGCTGTGGTCAACCAGCCCGGCTTGCACGGAACTCGAAACTCATGTGATGGACTGGCTGGTCGCCATGCTCGGCCTGCCCGAGAAGTTTCTTTCATCGAGCACGGGCGGCGGCGTGATTCAGGACACGGCTTCAAGTTCCGCACTGTGCGCCTTGCTGGCCGCGCGCGAACGAGCCACGAACTACTTGAGCAACAAGAAAGGATGCGATGGCCGGCTCGTCGCTTATGCCTCGACGCAGACCCATTCTTCGCTGGAAAAGGCAGCGATGATTGCAGGGATCGGCGTGGAGAATCTGCGGTTGATCGAAGTCGACGAGAATCTCGCGATGCGGCCGGAGGCTCTGGAACGGCAAGTTGAGGGCGACCGGCTCGCCGGGCTGACTCCGTTTTTTGTGTGCGCGACGGTAGGGACAACTTCATCGAATGCGATGGACCCGGTTGCCGCGATCGGCGAAATCTGCCACCAGCGCGATCTCTGGCTGCACGTTGACGCCGCCATGTCAGGCACTGCGATGCTTTGCCCCGAATTTCGTCATCTGCAAAATGGGGTCGAACGCGCCGACAGCTACAATTTCAATCCGCATAAGTGGATGTTTACCAACTTCGACTGCAGCTGCTTCTGGGTCGCCGACCGCAAGGCACTGATTCAAACCTTGAGCATCCTGCCGGAATACTTGCGGAATCAGGCTTCGGAGTCGGGAGCGGTCATCGACTACCGCGACTGGCAGATCCAGCTGGGACGCCGCTTCCGTTCGCTGAAGTTGTGGTTCGTGATCCGCCACTACGGCGTCGAGGGATTGCAGCACCACATTCGCCAGCATGTGCAACTGGCGCAGCAGTTCGCCGACTGGGTGAGAAATGACGACCGCTTCGAACTGGCCGCGCCCGTGCCGCTGAATCTGGTGTGCTTTCGGCACAAGGCCGGGGACGCGGCAAATCAGACGGTCATGGATCGCCTGAACCGCAGCGGCGATTTGTTTCTTACTCACACGAAGCTCGGCGGCAAACTCACGCTGCGCCTTTGCGTCGGCCAGACCCACACCCAGGCGCGGCACGTGGAGAACGCGTGGAAGAGGATTCGGCAAGAGGCGGAGAAAATCGTGGCCTCAGATTGAGATCTCTATGCTTCCCAAGGATTCAGAACGGCGACTTGCGCGCTGGCGAAGTCGTTGACGTTGCGGGAAACCATCGTCAGATTGTGGTGAAGCGCGGTCGCGGCGAGAAGACCATCAATGGCTGCCAGTGGACGGCCCCTTCGCATGGCTTCGGCCGTGAGCCATCCCCAACGATCTGCAATCGCCTCGTCAATACCCAGAAGTCTTCCTGAAAACCGAACCTGCAGATCCAATTCCAGCCAGATCTCGAGCTGCGTGCGACGCTTGCTTTGCGGCAAGAAAGCGGCACCCCGGCGGATTTCTCCCAGAGTCAGAACGCTCACGTAGAGCAGGCTCTCGTCCGCCGCCCGCAACCAACCCACGACGCGTGGTTCGGGCCGGCTGCGAATCAGTTCGGAAATGCAGTTCGTGTCCAGCAGGAATCCGCTCATAGGTCGATATCGCGCGCTGGGCTGCGATCCCGCGTTAGATCGAGCTTTAGGCCCATCAGAGGCGATTGCCGGAAGAAGTCGACGATATTGGCAGGCTGGCGCGCTCTCCCGACCAGACGCTCGTACTGCTCTTCGGCTACCATCACCACACCTTCCTTCCCCTGCTTCGTGATCCGCTGCGGCCCTACGGTTCGCGCGCGGCGGAACACTTCGCTGAAGCGGGCTTTGGCGGTCTGAACCTGCCAGGATTCGCCAGCGGACTTCAGGCTGGCGGCCGAAGGAGGGGTGATTCGATGATTGAGTTTTTTCAGGGATTTGGTCATGTCGCTCTTTTCCTCATGACTAGTCTGACTAGACTAGTCTGATGCGGTTGCGCCGGCTATGTCAAGCGAAATCCCCCGCCTTTCGAGTGAGCAATAACCAGATTTTGAGGGAATAGTTGGCTGGCGCTGCTAAGTTCTACGAGCGGCGACCGAAGAGCGACGCTCTCAATCCGCCGGCATGGGCGCGGTTCGCGGTTCCGCGCGGCGTTCTGTTGCAGAGTAGGTCGCATCGGCTGGAGCCGCCAGCCACTTCCGCACTTCGGGCAGCGCCTTGCGCATGGCGACTTCGCCGGCGCGGATCAGGTCGTCGGCGCGCTTGAAGTCATCGTAGGCGAATCCGGCGACGTCGGGTTCGATGACCACGTCAGCGGCTTCGCGCCACAGGCTGGACATGGCATCCTGCGCGATGGCGAACGATTGTCCGATCACGTCGAACAGATGGCGCGGCGGCCCGCCGGCCGACCACGTGCCCTTCAAATGCACTGCCAGCACGCGCTCGGCGCCCATTTCGCGCAACGGCCGCGTGGGTACGGGATGCGACAGCATGCCATCGACCAGATAGCGTCCGCGAATCTCCACCGGCAGGAACATGCCGGGATAGGCGCAACTGGCGCGCACCGGATCGACGATCGATCCGGAGTGAAACACCACGCCCTCTCCGGTATTGAAGTCCGTTGCGGTCACGCCCAGCGGAATGCGCAGCTCTTCAAACGTCTTACACTTCAAAGTGCGCGTCAGGAACGAAACCATGCGGTCGTTCGAAGCGAAGCCGTAGCGCGACAGCGTCCAGCGCGCAAAAGTGGTGAAGCGGGTGTTGTGCGCCACATCCTGCATTTCGGCAAGCGAGAGACCGCTGCAGTAGCAGGCGCCGATCAGCGCGCCCACGCTCGTGCCGGTGACGACGCGAACAGGAATGCCTTCTTCTTCGAGAACCTTCAGAACCCCGATGTGGGCGATGCCGCGGGCAAAGCCTCCGCCCAACGCCACGCCAATCGCAGGAGTCCGGGCCGCCAGAGCAGGCACGGTCTTACGGGAGAGCTCCCGCCCGAAGGCCTGCACCGACCGAATAATCTTGCCCAGACTTTTCACAGCCAACCCCACGTTTCCGGATCAAATCGGCCGGAATGGCACCCTACATATATGTAAGATGCCACAACTGCTTGGATGCCGGTAAGGGCACAACGGTGCTACAGGGAATTACGTTAGAGACTCCAACGGGCACAGTAACCGGTTACCTTGAGAATTCCGGCCCGTGACGAAACTCCTGTATTCCTGCTAAGTTGCAAACTGTATGGTGCGCGAGATTTCATCCGGTGGAGTGGTCCTGCGAAAAAAAGGCGGCAGCTGGTGGATGGCCGCCATCGAACTGCCCGCGGCAGCCCCTGGTACCGCGCCCGATCCAGCCAGGCGCGCGGTTCGCCCGAAACCGAAGCCAGTTCTTTGCCTGCCCAAGGGCCTGGTCGATCCTGGCGAGAAACCGCTCGAAGCGGCTCTGCGCGAAGTTCGCGAAGAGACTGGAATCACCGCCGTTCTCGTTGCCAAACTCGGCGACAGCAAGTATGTCTACGTCCGCTCCTGGGGCGATGGCGAGCGCGTGTTTAAGATCGTCAGCTTCTACCTGCTGCGTTACGAATCGGGACGCATCGACCAGATCGCTGACGAAATGCGCATCGAAGTCGGGCGTGCCCGGTGGGTGCGTCTGGAGGACGCCCCCAAGCTGCTGGCCTATGGCGGCGAGAAACAAATGGCGCGCAAAGCGCTGGAGTATGTTGAAGCTCACCCGGACCTGTGACTTTGCGCCCTAGATAAATTGCCCTCCAAGCGATTACCATTGGCAGTTCGCGGTTCAGTCGAAATCCTCTATGTACTCCGTGTCCGTAGCCTGCCCTGAGCGCAGTCGAAGGTTGGTTAAAGTTCTTCTTATTCCGAGGCCCATTCATGAAGCACATTCATAAAGTTGCCATTCTCGGCGCCGGAACCATGGGCGCCCGCATCGCCGCCCATTTTGCCAATGCCGGCGTTCCCAGCTGCTTGTTGGATATCGTTCCCGCGGACGCCGATGGTTCGGCGCGAAATAGGATCGCCGCTGCTGGACTCGACGCTGCCAGGAAATCCAAGCCCGCCGCGTTCATGGAACCGTCACTCGCCCGCTTCGTCACGGTCGGCAATTTCGAAGATGATCTAAAGAAACTCGCCGACGTCGACTGGATCATTGAAGCCGTGGTCGAGAACCTTGACCTCAAACGAGCTTTATTGAAGAAGGTGGAAGCGATCCGCAAGCCGGGCACAATCATCACCACCAACACCAGCGGCCTGCCCGTAGGCAAGATCGCTGAAGGATTCTCCGACGACTTCCGCCGGTCGTGGTTTGGCACACATTTCTTCAATCCGCCGCGCTACATGCGCCTGCTCGAACTGATTCCCACGCCGGAAGCCGATCGCGCCCTGATCGAGGCGGTCTCGCATTTCTGTGATGTGCATCTCGGCAAAGGTGTTGTGCTGGCCAAGGACACGCCCAATTTTATCGGCAACCGCATCGGAACGTTTTCAGTGTTGAACGTGATGCGGCTCATGCAGGAAATGGATTTGACCATCGAAGAAGTCGACGCGCTCACCGGACAGGCCGTGGGCTGGCCGCGTTCGGCCACGTTCCGCACTATTGACCTGGTCGGCCTCGACATACTCGGGCATGTTGTGGGCAACATGACGTCGAATGTCAAAGATGAACGCAGCGACCTGCGTCTGCCCGACTTTTTCGCCAAGATGCTGGACCGGAAGATGCTCGGCGACAAGACCAAAGGCGGCTTTTACAAGAAGACGAAAAGCGCAGGCCAGGAAGACGAACGTCTCGCTCTCGACTGGAAGACGCTCGAATACCATCCGCGCCAGAAACCGAAATTCCCCGCGCTCGATATGGCGAAGAACATCGACGACACGGGAACACGCCTGCGCACGTTGCTCGGCCTCGACGGCGCTGCTCCTCAAAAGAACGACAAAGCCGGCGCATTTCTCTGGGCTGCGCTCTCCGATCTGTGGACCTACTCCGCCAATCGCGTGCCTGAAATTTCCGACTCGATCGTTGAAATCGACCGCGCCATGCGCCTCGGCTTCAACTGGGAACTGGGTCCCTTTGAACTGTGGGACGCCGCCGGAGTCGAAGCCACCGTCGCCCGCATGAAAAAAGAAGGCAAACCAGTCGCGGCGAACGCGGAAAAGCTGCTGGCCGCGGGCCAGAAGTCCTGGTACACCGACGATCCCAAAACAGCGTCTGGCCGGAAATACTGGCAACTGTCAACCGGCAACTGGCAACCGGTTGAAGTTCCTGCCGGCGTGTGGTCGACGACAGTCGCGAAGAAATCCCACGGAGTGGTGAAGAAAAATTCCGGCGCATCGCTGATCGATCTGGGCGACGGCGTGGCGTGCCTCGAGTTCCACAGCAAGATGAACTCGTTGGGCTCCGACATTATCAGTTTGATTATTCAAACCCTGAAGCCGGGTGGCCCCGGCGACGCCTTTGACGCCTTCGTTATCACTAACGACGCCACGAATTTTTCGGTCGGCGCCAACCTCATGCTGCTGCTCATGAGCGTCCAGGAAGACGAGTGGGACGACGTCGACCTCGCCATCCGCCAGTTCCAGGGGATGACGCAGGCCATCAAATTCTCGCCGAAACCAGTTGTGGCCGCGCCGTTCGGCCTCTGCCTGGGCGGCGGCACGGAAATTTCTCTGCACGCCGCCGCGCGCCAGCCGCACGCCGAACTTTACGCTGGCTTGGTCGAAGTCGGCGTCGGCCTGCTCCCCGGTGGCGGAGGCTGCAAAGAAATGTTGCTCCGCGCCGTCGACGGCGCAGCCGCCGCGCACGGCAAATCCACGCCCGAAGCTCTCGCCGGATCCGTCGAAATGCTCGAAGCCATGAAGCACGCGT
>JBELAE010000093.1:0-14343 GCA_049509155.1 Candidatus Sulfotelmatobacter sp. | reverse complement strand
CTTTTGTATGCCGCCGGCAGCGGTGGGAAGCGGAGGCGGATTGGCGGTGTAGGAACTATTCACCGTCAGGTTGATCTGGGTTCCGTCCGGAGCCAGTGGGAAAGTGACGTTGTACTCAAACAAAGGAAAGTTGTAGTCGCAATAGATCACCGTGACGCTGTCGTTCACAGCCGGAGCGGGCGCGGCCGGAATGCTGGCGCCGCCTTCCACTCCATTCAAATAGCCGGGAATAATTCCATACATGTAGTTCCCGGGATAGGTGTAGTTCACGACGTGGCAAGCGCCGCTCTGGTCGCAGCCAAACTTCGCGTCCGTGACTCCGGCGCCCTGCGGCAACTGGACTCCGCCCGAGGGCAGACCAGCGCCGGCCAGACTGAGATCCTTCACCATAAGGTCGACGGCCGCCCGCATGTCCTGTTGATTCTCGGCGCGCTGCGTCACCAGCATGACGGAGTTCATGCCGCTCTTGAACAGGCTGGCCATGGCCGTCATTACAAGCAGGCCCAACGCCGTGGCAACCGTAAGTTCCATCAGCGAGAAGCCGCGTTCCGAATTGCGTTTCTGCATTCTCATGTTTTCTATCCCTGGCCTCTTAATTCCTGGCCCCTCTAGCGGAAAGCTGAAATCAATGCCTGCACGGTGTAGGTCCGCGGAACCGAGGACTGGTTCGTCATATACGTGACCGTAACGGTGATCTGCTTCAGATTGGGGTTGATGGTGCCATCTGAGTTCAGGACCGTACCGATCGTGATCTGGCGGGTGAAGTTCGCCAGGCTCATGGACACGTCATCGGGCGTGCCCAGAATGCCGTCGGGGCCGGGCAAAACCAAACACTCGGGTCCGGCCGCGCAGGGTCCGGTGGCAGGGTAGTTGACGTCATCGGCGGTGTTCACCAGCCCGTCGGGACCAGCGGCCAGCAATTGGGTTGCGGCATTGGTGAAGATACCGCCGCTCGAGATGTTGGCGATTTGCGCGAAGGTGACTTGCTGGGTATTGCGCGCGGTATAGATGCTTTCCATCGCCTGCAGCGCCTTTTCCCGGGCGATAAGATTCTGCTGCGCGTTCTGCGTGCTGCCGACGGCAGTAGCAAAGGCGGCGACCAGGGTCAGAATGCCAATGCCCATGATCGCAATCGAGATCATGACCTCGATCAGCGTGAACCCGTGCTGGGTCGAGTTAGGCTGGGTCGAGTTAGCCTGGGTCGAGTTAGGCTGGGTCGAGTTAGCTCGCCGCGATGAGTGAGATCTGCGTTTCGTCATTGTTGTGTCCACACATTGACTCCACTCTGGTCATAGATCCGCCAGCCGCGGATTCTTCCTGTCGTTCCCCACACCGTGAGGGCGCGCGAGCGGTACGCATCATTGGTGCGGGTCATATAGAGAATGCCGCTGTTGTAGTTGCCGAAAATATCTTGCGACGAGCCGTCGGGCATGAAGATGACGTAGTTCTGGCTGCCCAGGCCCATGAGTTGGTCGAAGTCGATGGCGGTCGTGCCCCCGCCGAATCCATCCGGAGCCGCTGCCGGGAAGATGGCCTGCACCCCGAAGGTGACGTCAGGCGGCAGCGTATAGGTAGCGACCGTCACGGGGGCCGGCGACACCGGGACGGCGTATCCCCAGAGTTGCACGGTGATGGTTCCGGGGGCGGTGAAAGTGACGATGTAGCGATTACTTTGCGTGATAGCCAGGTTCCTGTAATTCCGCAGAACCGACAGCGAAGTGTCGTAGGCCTGGTCAATGTGGTTCTCGTTCAGCATCGGCATCATGGCCATGACGCTGATGCCCGCCACGGTCATGCCAATGCCAATGACGATCATCATTTCCATCAGCGAGAAGCCGCGAATCTTTCTCGAAGTCATAAGATCTCTGATCTCTTTCGGGGGAGGAGAAACAATCTTTAAGCGTTCGCTCGCGCTCTCACTCCCGGTTAGCCATGCCAATCACGGAGCAGGACCGCAGTTGCCGCGCCCACAAAAAAGCGGGCTCGCGTTCTTTCACCGCGTCATTGGTCATCGTAGGAACAAGTCGCGGTGCCGTCAAAGCACCACAGGTCAATACCGGGGTGTTGTCCTTTTGGACTGCGCTGGTTACCGAAGTCACGGATTGACAGCATGACAGTTAACGCCGCCGGGCCCTTGTCACTGTGACTCTGGTAACTTGTGGGACGAACGGGTGGAATCCTAGGATGGGGCAGGTATGACTCTCTCTGCCCTGCTCGTGTGCGTTGAAGAGGCGCCGGCCGAGGTGCTGCGCCGGGTCCTGGAAGAACTCAGCATTCGAGTTGAGTCTTGCCCGGACTTCGTGCGGGCCGCCATCCGGATGGCGCAAGAGCGCTTCGACGTGGTCATCGTCGACGGCGATTCCGACAAGGAAGTGCTTGCCCTGTTGCGCGAAACCCAGCTGTCGCGGCGCAACGATGCGACCCTGGCGGTTACGGTCGTGGCCGTGGCCGGGCAGGACAGCACGCGGGAAATGTTCTCTCTGGGGGTCAATTTTGTTCTCTATAAGCCGGTGGCGTACGAACGGGCTCTGAGCAGCTTGCGTGCGGCGCGTGCCGTCATGCGCAAGGAAAAACGCAAGAGCGCCCGCGCCGCGGTGCATACGCAGGCGACCATCGATTACGCTAACGTCGAGCAGGAGCGGGCCACGCTCATCGATCTGGCGCAGGACGGCATGTCGGTGCAGTTCGGGAAGAAACTTCCGCCCACCAGCAAGGTTTATTTCCAGTTCAAGTTGCCGGGACAGATGGTGAACATTCGTCTATCGGGCCAGGTGGTGTGGCAGGACTGGAACGGCCGCGCCGGAATTCAGTTTGTGGATGTCCCCAAGACCTCGCGCCGAATGCTCACCGATTTTCTAGCCGTCAATGTGCCCAGCGAATCCCGGCCCGAGGAGTTCTCCGATGTGACGGTTGAGGTGGACGAGCCGCGGCAACTGGCCACGATGTCCGTGGCCGAACAAACCCATGGCAGCCGCAGGCCGCAAAGCAGTCCGCGCCCAGTGGCTGCGGACGGTGCGGGGCCGTCTGATCCTGACCACCGGAAGCAGATCCGTTATGCCTGCCGGCTGGGCGCGGAGGTTTTCCGCACCGGGGTTTCGGTGCCGCATCACTGCTGCCTGACCGATCTGAGTTTCGGGGGATGCTATCTGGAAGTCACGGGGCGCTTTCCGGAGGGCGCCGCGGTGGAGATTGTAGTTCGCACCTATGAAATGAAATTGCATGTGCGGGGGAAGGTGCAGGCGTCACATCCCGGCTACGGGATCGGCGTGGCATTCGAATTAAAGACTCGCGATGAACAGGCCAACGTTAAAAAGCTGACTGACTTCGTGGCCTCGACCACGGCGCCGTCGTAACTCACAGGCTGCGCATTCCGCGTAAGTCGTTGCATCTTCGTGTAAGTCATTGAAATGTCGTAGAGGGCCTCTGGCAGGCTCCAGGACGAGCTTTTTTGCCGGGGATGACCTTGCCCCTGATGCTCAGGACAATCGTCGATGGCAGAGGTGTTTCCGGCTCCGGAAAGGGCATCGTGGATGTCGGACGAAACGCGCCCGCGCGGCACCGCAATCGCAGCGTCTCATGATGAGACGGTTAGCATACTTATTTGTAGATGCGGGCGTGTCACCCTATTAGTGTACGTAAGAAATCGTACGTACCGTTGGATACCTACTTCTGTCGCTGATTGTTCGCCGCGAAGAATATGCAAATGTCGCCCCGTAATTCCGGCGAATCGTTTCCCGGAAGAAAGCGCGCCCACTATTTCAGTACTGCGCCTTCGGAAATTGCCTTTTTGAAGTAATCGAGAGAGAGACGGAGGCCGGTCTCCAGGTCAACCCTCGGTTTCCATCCCAGTAACTGGCGGGCTTTGGTGATGTCGGGGCAGCGTTGTTTGGGATCATCCGGGGGAAGCGGTTCGTAGCGAATCTGGCTTTTCGAGCCGGTTACTTTTAAAACCAACTGCGCGCATTCGAGGATGGTGAATTCATTGGGATTGCCGATGTTGACCGGCAGATGTTCGTCTGACTTCGAAAGCCGAATGAAGCCGTCGATCTCGTCGCTCACGTAGCAGAAACTGCGGGTCTGCTGGCCGTTGCCGTAGACGGTAAGCGGTTCGCCACCCAGCGCCTGCTTCATGAAATTTGGTACGACCCGGCCGTCATTGAGTTGCATGCGCGGGCCGTAGGTATTGAAGATGCGGACGATGCGCGTATCGACCTGATGGTAGCGGCGGTAGGCCATGGTGACGGCCTCGGTGAAGCGTTTGGCTTCGTCGTAGACGGAACGGGGGCCGATCGAGTTGACGTTGCCCCAGTAGGTTTCTTTCTGGGGATGCTCGAGCGGGTCGCCGTAGCATTCCGAAGTCGACGAAACGAGATATTTCGCGCCGTACTTGTGGGCGACGTCGAGGGCGTGGAACGTACCGAGCGAGCCGACCTTAAGAGTGGGAATGCCATGAATGGTGTAATCGACGGGACTGGCCGGACTGGCGAAATGAAACACATAGTCGACGCGGCCGGGGTCGAAAGGTTCGCAAATGTCTTTTTCGATGAATTCAAAACGCGGGTCATTCTGCAGATGGGAAAGGTTGGCGCGGCGGCCGGTGAGCAGGTTGTCGACGACCACCACGCTGTAGCCTTCGCCGAGAAGAGCATCACAGAGGTGAGAGCCGAGAAATCCGGCGCCGCCGGTGACGAGCGCGCGTTGGGTGGTCATGTTTAGTTGCCGTTCTTTATTGATGAGATGTTGATCATGAGCACGCTCGCGTTATTCCGTTCCATTTTTTAGGTCGTTCTTCCGCACTTTATTTAAGGCTGCGGCGGGCACGCCGTCGGGTTGGGCGGCCGGGCGGCCCACGCTGTAGTAGGTGAAACCCTGAGCGGCCATGATTTCGGGATCATACAGGTTACGGCCGTCGATCACGATGGGGTACTTGAGCTCCTTGTGCAGACGGCTGAGATCGAGATTGGCGAATTCCTCCCACTCGGTGAGGATGAGCAAGGCGTCGGCGCCGCGGGCGGCTTCGTAGGCCGAGTTGGCGAAGGCGATGCCGGACGGCACAACTTCGCGCACTCGCTCCATGGCGGCGGGATCGTAGGCCGTAATTTTGCTGCCTTCCTGCAAGAGCGCCTGCACCAGAAAAAGCGCGGGGGATTCGCGGATGTCGTCGGTTCCGCCCTTGAAGGCGAGGCCGAGCACGCCGAGATGCTTGCCGCGCAGGGTCCAGAGCGCGCTGCGCACTTTGCGCAGAAAGCGCTGGCGCTGGTCTTCGTTGATGCGCATCACTTCATCGAGCAGGCGGAAGTCATAGCCGGACTCGCGAGCCACGGCGCGAAAGGCCATGACATCTTTCGGAAAGCAGGACCCGCCGTAGCCGATGCCGGGGTTAAGGAAACGGGGCCCGATGCGCGCATCGCTGCCGATGCCGTGGACCACCTGATTTACGTCGGCGCCCACCGATTCGCACACCGAGGCCACGGCGTTGATAAAGGAAATCTTCATGGCCAGGAAAGCGTTGGAGGCGTGTTTGATCAACTCCGCGCTCTTGCTGCTGGTGACGATGAGCGGAGGCGGAATCGAGGCGCGATCGGGTTGAGGAATGGCGTCGCTGCGCTGGTAGTAGCTGCCATCGGTGAGAGGAGCGTAGACCTGGCGCAAGACTTCGGCGGAGCGGTCGCTGTCGCAACCGATGACGATGCGGTCGGGAAAAAGGAAGTCGGTGACGGCGGTGCCTTCGCGCAGAAATTCGGGATTGGAAGCGACGTCGAAGGAATCCGGGCTGGTGCCGTTGCGCAGGATGATGCGGCGCACCCAATCACTGGTGTAGACGGGAACTGTACTTTTCTCGACCACGACTTTGTACTCGTTGATGCCGCCGGAAATTTCGCGGGCCACGGATTCGACGTAGGACAGATCGGCTTCTCCGCTTTCGGTGGGCGGCGTGCCGACGGCGACGAAGATGACGGAACTGAGGCGGGCGGCTGCGGTGAGGTCGTCGGAGAAAGTCAGGCGCTGCCCGCGATGGCGGCTGAGCAGTTCGGGCAGGAATTTCTCATGAATGGGGACTTGGCCGTCACGCAGCGCGGCCAGTTTCTGCTGATCGTTGTCGACCAGGATGACGTCGTGGCCGAGGTCGGCAAAGCACGCGCCGGCTACGAGCCCAACGTATCCTGAACCCACCACTGCAATACGCATCGGCGTAAACCTCGAGAGAATAATAACGGATGACGCAGGCTGAATTTCTGCCGCTTTGATTTTACAAGTTGTCGAGCCGGGGTTGCGTTTCTGGCAGATGAAAACTTACATGAGCACGCGCCCGTTAGCCAAAACGGGAACTATGTGCGCGATACGCAGACCGGTCTTCAGCCAGCGCAGGAGCAGGAAACGAGACTTGTATCAGGGCACGCCTGCAGGCTTGCCGGCTCTGCGCGAGATTTGAAATCGGCTTTAGCCGCTCGGCCCCGAGGCTAGCTCCCAGCGGCTAAAGCCGCTTTTTCTCTAAGCCGTTATCGGCATCGCTGAAGCGATGCCCTGATACGAACCTCTTTCCAACCGCACCACTTTCCGAGAGCTCCCCTTTGGTGGTGTTGACATCCGTAATAGATCGCGCCAAACTCCGCATAAAGACGGACGGCCGCTGAAGTTCAAGGTTCCCCGTATGCCTCAAAACTCCATGCTGCAGCCGGATTCGCACGGGACGCCATCGCCGACGCCTGAGAAATTATGGGACGAGAAGTCGTCGGATCAAAAATCGTCGCGTGAGAAGTCGTCGGACGGGAAATCAGAAGAGAAGAAAACTTCCGGTCCGGTGGGCGAAGTCGTCTCCTCGAACGATCCGCGCGACGTCGCGGAAGTGGCTCGAGCGCTGGCGGCCCACGGGGGTGGAGCGGCGTCGTACGATTTGGCCCTGGATCTGGTGCTCAACCAGGTGGTCGAGGAGGCGCGGTTTGCCACGGGAGCGACGGGGGCAGCGATTGCCCTGGCGCGGGCGGGGGAGATGGTGTGTCGCGCCACCAGCGGCCCGGATGCTCCGGACCTGGGCGTGCGCGTGGAGACGACTTCGGGACTCTCGGGAGCGTGCCTGCAGACGGGAACGATTCAACGATGTGGTGACACGGAAACCGACCCTCGCGTGAATGCCGAGGCCTGCCGGCGCCTGGGCGTGCGTTCGATTCTGGTGCTGCCGTTGGCCGATGGGCCGCAACCATTTGGAGTGTTGGAAGTTTTCTCCTCGCTGATCGATGCGTTTGGGGATCGGGATATCAGGGAGCTGCAAGTTTTGGCGCGCCGCGTGGTGGCGAATAAAAGAGGCGCTGAGGATGGTGCGGCGGTTCTTCTTGTGGAAGTTCTTGCGGAAGTTCCGGCGGAAGTTCCGCCTGATGCTCCGCCTGATGTTCCGCCGGGTGGAGTTCTGGCCAGCGCGGTTCCGCCCACGGTGGGGGAAAAGGCGTCGGCACCTGCGATCGAAGTTGAGACTTCGCCTGAGCTTGAGGCTTCGCCCGAACCGGAACAGAGGGCGGAATCGGCTGCCGCGACCTTTGCGGAAGGAGGCTACACGAGAAGGAATGACATCTGGACGGCGGTGCTGGGAATCCTCGTCATCGTGACGGCTGTATTGTTAGGACTCGCGCTGGGATGGCGGGGAGCGATCCGTCGCGGGCAGAACGGTGGATTGAATGGAGGCGTGAACGGAGGACCGAGCAGAGAGTCGAGCACTTCGTCATTAGAGACGACGGCGAATCGTGAGGGCGATTCCGGCTTGCAGCAGCGGACGGCGGCTGCGGCGTCTCGTGATTTGGCGTTGCCAGCGGAAACGGCGCCCGGAGGTTCGAGCCTCCCGACTTCAGTTGAGCCGCCGAATGGCGAGTTGGTGGTGACGCAGAATGGCAAAGTGATTTACCGGTTGCCGGCGGCGGAGCCGGCGGGCATCGCGAGGAGCGTGGCGGGCGCGGGTGGGAGCAGGGAAGTGGCGGAGGGAAAAGGTTCCGCTTCGCGGCTGATCCATTCCAGGCTGATCCAATCCAGATTGGTGCATCGGGTGGAACCGCAGTATCCTACGGAAGCTCGCGCACAGAAGATTCAGGGCGTGGTGACTCTCGATGTGCAGATTGGGAGCGAGGGGGTCGTGCACAACATCGCGGTGGTTGACGGAAACCCCTTGCTCGCCGAGGCGGCGGTTGCGGCGGTGAGGCAGTGGAGGTATGAACCGTATGCGGTGGATGGGCGGCCGGTCGAGATGCAGACGCGGATCAGGGTCCGGTTCACGCTGCCCCCGAGTTAGGGCGTGTTAACAGTTCAGTACGGTGCCATCGTGCGGCGTTATCCCTCACTCGGCTGAAAAATGTCGAGTTTCGGGATGACGCATTCCAGAAAATCCGGCGGCTCGGGGTCCCACAGCAGCTAATGCCAACGCGCTCCAGGGAATGTTTGACGCGAATACGGTGCTCCATTTTCCCAGCGCGTTGCCTGCGTCAGGCAGTGACTTATTTCTCCCATAATGTCGATTGCAAATGTAGGGTATTAAACGGGTTGGGGAAAAACGGCTCTAGGGCCGGATGGCACGTTGGAGTCTTTCTTCTCTATTGAAAACAAGCCATTTGGCCTCGTGCAAACTTTGGTCACTGGCACTTTCTTCCCATTGCAAGAATCTGCAAGACTGGATAAATTTACTCAACTTGATATTGGTTTTGCGCCGTTCGTATAAGGCGATTTCACTGGCAGTAATCGATCCCCCCTAACAGATAACGCAGCGCAAGCGATGGGTTCTCGCTTGTCCAGACTCAAACCAACGAAAAGCCGCATCCGTGGGAATTTTGTCAAAACCCCGAATGTGACTGAGAGGGCGGAGCCATGAACGGGGATGCGCGAGTGGCGGAAAACAGTTTGCCAGTCGAACATACTGCCGAACGTATTGTCGAACACACTTTCGAACACGGTATGGCCCCGGACCCGACGCGCTGGTACGCGGTACGCACTCGTTCCCGCCATGAAAAGCTGGTAGCCCGGCAACTGGAGACGCAGGGCATCCAGTCCTTCCTTCCTGTTGTCACCAAAATCAGCAAATGGAGCGATCGCCAAAAGCAAGTAGAGCTGCCGTTATTTTCCGGCTATGCCTTCGTGCGGCTGGACCATGCTTCGAACGATCGGGTGCGGGTGTTGCAGACGCAGGGTGTGGTCAGTTTCGTGGGGGTGCAAGGCTCCGGAATTCCCATCCCCGATCAAGAAATTGAAAACATCAACATTCTTCTGGCCAGCAAGGTCAGCTACCAGGAGCGGCAGTATCTGCAGGTTGGGCAGCGGGTGCGGGTTTGCGGCGGGGCGCTGGACGGTGTGGAAGGCATCCTGTCGGCCGAGAACAGCGATCGCAGCGTGGTGATCTCGGTGGGATTGATTCAGCGCTCGATCAGCGTACGAGTGGCGGGCTATAACATCGAACCGATTTAGACTTCTTCTCCCAAATTGTTCGTTTAGAAACCGAGTTCAAAACCGATCAAGGTCGGAAGATCAAGATCAAAAAGTTCAAAGACAGTTCCGAGGTGCATATGAGCGAACTACAGACCAAGACGAGCAAGACCGAATCCCAGCCGGCGGTGGCCAAGTCGTCTCGACACGACGGCGACTCGCTGGACCAGTCGCAGGAACGTCCGCCCTCGCTTCGCAGTCTGCGGGTCGAAGCGGAAATCTATGCCATCAGCCGAACCCTGGAATACACCGGTTGGAACCGGCGGCGGGCGGCGCAACTGCTGTCCATCAGCTACCGCGGAATTTTGTACAAGATCCGCCAGCACAACCTGACGCCGCGTCCGCGCGGGCAGCAGGAGCCGGTGGGTGGAATGCTGAAGGCCGACTCGCAGAATTGAGCGGGGCCGGGCGGGGCGCCAGGAGTGGCAGCGTGGTCGTCCGGGATAGGGATTGCGCCGCGAGCGGGGCCATAGGTGCCGGGCAAGGTTTCTGTTTCGTGGCTCTGCTTAATGTTTTGGTTTAACATTGGCGGGCGATTTAATTGGAAGATTTATTGGAACGAGATTTATCCCCGAGCGGGACCCGGGGCGATCGATCAAGGTGGAGGATTTGCAATGATAGTTAAAGCGAGGAAGAGTTTTATGTCGCCGACACGATTGTTGGCCGTGCTTCTGGCCGGGTCTGCGGTGTGCGCGGCGCAGGCCGATAGGCCTGCCGCGCCAACTGCGGCGCTGGTTGCGGCCCCGGGTGCGGCGAGTCCGGCTCCGGCTGCCCCAGCTTCGGCTGCCCCCGCTACTCTGGTGGCGGCCAGCAAGCCCGCCAGCGGCGATTTTCAGCAGCGTACGCAGCGCTACCGCATTGAAGCCGGCGACACGTTCGACCTGAATTTTGATCTGAGCCCGGAATTTAACCAGCTGGCAGTGGCGGTGCAACCCGATGGGTTTGTCACGCTGCGCGGCGTGGGCGACCTGAAGGTGGCGGGCCAGACGGTGCCGGAACTGACGCAGACGCTGCGCACGGCGTACTCCAAGATCTTGAACGAACCTTTGATTTCGGTAGTGCTGAAGGAATTCGAAAAGCCCTACTTCGTGGCTGATGGACAGGTGGCGAAGCCGGGCAAGTACGACATGCACGGGGAGATGACGCTGACCCAGGCGATCGCGATTGCCGGCGGGTTTCAGTCCAGCGCCAAACACTCGCAGGTTCTGCTGTTTCGCCGGGTGGACGATCAATGGACCGAAGCCAAGCTGATCGACGTGAAGAAGATGCAGAAGAACGGAAACCTGAGCGAGGATCCGTTTTTGCACAGCGGCGACATGCTGTTTGTGCCCAAGAATGTGATGTCCAAGATCGACCGATTTATCCCGAACCTGAGCATGGGCAGTTATCTTCCTTTGACGATTCCGTAAGTAGCCCAGAAACGGATCGTCAGGTCATAAGCGGATTACGAAAGAACACGGAGAGATTATGCATGAAATCATGAACACCCCCGAGCATCGGCCCCATTCCTTTACTGCGAGAGACGTAGTTGCCATCGGCTTTCGCCACCAGAGACTTCTGGTTTTGTGTTTCGTGGGAGTGGTGCTGGGCGTGGGCCTGTCGGCCCTGGTGCTGCCCACAAAATACCGGGCTGAGACCAAGCTGCTGGTGAAACGCGAACGCGTCGATCCTGTAGTTTCGCCCGATCAAAACGCGCCCATGATGTTTCACGACACGGTCAGCGAGGAAGAGATCAACTCCGAAGTGGAACTGATTCAGAGCGCGGACGTGTTGCAGAAGGTGGTTGTGACCTGCGGCCTGGACAAGAAGAAGTTGCTCTCGGGCCTGCTGCATCCCTGGCAGACGCCGGCCAACCGCATCGATAAGGCGGTTGCGGACCTGCGCGCCGACCTGCAGCTGGAAGTGATCAAGAAGACCAACGTCATCAGCATTGCCTATGAGTCGCACGATCCGCGGCTGGCGCAGCGCGTGCTGGCCACGCTGGACGATGCTTACGTGCAGAAGCATCTCGATGTGCACCATCCTACGGGGCAGTTTCAGTTCTTCGACCAGCAGGCGGACCAGTACAAAAAAGACCTGCTGTCGGCAGAGGCGCAGCTTAAGGGATTTGCCGACAAGCAAGGCGGCGTAGCGCCGACCATCATGCGGGATATGACGCTGCAGAAGCTGGCCGATTTCAACAGCTCCCTGGAGAGCACCCGGAGCTCGATTGCCGAGACCGAAAAGCGCATCGCGACTCTGGAAGCGCAGTCGCAATCGACGCCGGCCCGGCTGACCACGCAAATGAAGAAGGCCGACAACCCACAGGTGCTCGAAAGCCTGAAGGCTTCGCTGCAGACTCTGGAGATGAAGCGCACGGAGTTGCTGACCAAATACCAACCCACTTACCCGCTGGTGCAGGAAGTGGACAAGGAACTGGCCGACACCAAGGCGGCGCTGGCGAAGGAAGAGAGCACTCCGGTCAAGGAAGAAACGACCGACCAGAATCCCACGTATGCATGGGTGAGCGCGGAACTGGCCAAGGCCAGGGCCGACCTGAGCGGACTGCAGGCGCGCGAGACCGCCCTTACGGCCACCGTCAACGTGTATATGGCGCAGGCGCGGGAGCTGGAGCAGCAGGGAATTCTGCAAAGCGACCTGACCCGCACCCAGAAAGCCGACGAAGAGAACTATCTGCTGTACATGAAGAAGAAAGAGGAAGCGCGCATTGAAGATGCTCTCGACCGGACGCGGTTGTTGAACGTTTCGGTGGCGCAACCTCCGTTGCTGCCGAGTTTGCCGACGCGGTCGCCGTGGATTTTCGCGCTGGTGGCTTGCCTGCTGGCTGCGGCGGTAAGCGTGGGAGTGGTGTTCGCCATCGACTATTCCGATCAGTCGTTCCGCACGCCGTCGGAAGTGTTGTCAGAGTTGAGGATTCCGGTGCTGGCCGCGGTTCCAGTGCATCAGGCCGCAATCGGAGCGGGGTATCAGGAAAGCGGCAACGGGAATGGCAATGGCAATGGCAGCGGACGAGCTGACAACGTGAGATTCGATCCGGCGGGCGCGAAGAGCCCCATCATTCAGGAACGAGGGTAAGGCCGATGTTTCTAGAATTCTTTGGCTTGCGGGAGCAGCCTTTCGGAGTAACGCCGGACCCGAGATATCTTTATCTCGGCCCGGGACATCGCGAGGCGCTGGCATCGCTTTATTACGGGATCGAGGCGAATCGTGGATTCCTGTCGCTGATCGCCCGGCCTGGCATGGGCAAGACCACGCTGCTGTTTCACCTGCTGGCCAAGTTCGACCACACGGCGCGTACTGCATTCCTGTTTCAAACCCAGTGCAACTCGCGGGAGTTCATGCGGTTCCTGCTGGCGGAGATCGGCATCGAGAGCGAGTCGCAGGATTTCGTCAAGATGCACGAGCAGTTCAACCGCTGCCTGGTGCAGGAAGCGCGCGCCGGCAAGCGGTTCATCGTCGTCATAGACGAAGCGCAGAACCTGGATGCGACCGTGCTCGAAACTGTCCGGCTGCTCTCCGATTTCGAAACTCCGCAGGCCAAGCTGCTGCAGATTATTCTGGTGGGGCAGCCGGGGCTGGCAGATAAGCTGGCGAGTCCGGCGCTGGTGCAGTTGCGGCAGCGCATTACTTCGGTCAGCGGATTGAGTCCACTAACCGGCGAAGAGACGGGGAAATTCATCAACCATCGACTGCAGGTTGCAGGACACCGGGGCGCGCGGTTGTTTTCTCCCGAAGCGCAGGAGTTGATCGCGCAGGTGAGCGAGGGCATTCCGCGGCAGATCAATAACTACTGCTTTCACGCGCTTTCCCTGGCTTGCGCCATGCGGAAAAAAACAGTGGAAGCAGGTATGGTGCGGGAAGTGGTTCATGATCTGGATATTCACCGCTTTGTTTCCGAAGTGGAAGCGCCGGCGCATCGGCACTCGGGCGGAAACGGGGCGAGCGGATTCAGTGGATCGCCCGACAATCCCTTTGAGCCGGTCGAGGAGTTGAAGGGAGTGGCGCGGGAGTTTTCCGGCCCCGAGTTTTCCGGTCCTGCTATGACCGCGGATCGGGCGGAGAAGGATTACTTGAGTCCGGCGGAAGCCATCGAGCATATGCGGGATGTAGCACGGTTGTTGCATAACTGGCGGAGCGGATCGGGCCGTCCCGGCCGGCAGTCAGCCTAGCCGCCACGTAGCGGCGCCAACGGTAGAACCAGCAAAGCACGAAGAGACAAGAGGCATTACGGGACCTTATGAGCAGAAACTTTGAGCTGATGCAAAATCTGGGCCGGGAACGGGACATGTTCCAGGCCTCCACGGAAGCGGCCACGGTTGCGGAACGCATGGTAGCCGAACCTTTGGTTACCGAACGTATGGTTGCAGAACGTATGGTTGCAGAACGCATGGTTGCCGAACGGATGATTGCCGAACCCACGGTGGCAGAGCCAGCGCCCATGTCAGCGCCGGTGATGGAAATGCAGCCGCTCCAGTTGAAAATGGAAGAGGGACAGCGCGACGAGATTTTCAAACTGGTGCAGCGCGTATTTCTGATGCCGGGAGATAAGTCGCGCGTGGTGGTGGTGTCGGGCATGGAATCCGGCAACGGCTGCAGCTGGATCTGCGCCCGCATGGCGGAAGTGCTGGCGGCGCAAACTGCGGGAACGGTGTGCGTGGTGGATGCCAACCTGCGCTCTCCGGGGCTGCACCGGGAATTCGGTGTGCCCAATCACTATGGTCTGACCGATGCGCTGCAGGGCACGGATCCGATCCGCCGCTTTGTTACGTCGCTGTCGCGGCCGAACCTGTGGCTGTTGAGCTGTGGCGGGGAAGTCGACGGGATGCAGACGATGCTGGGCTCGGATCGCATGCGGGCTCTGCTGCCGGAATTGCAGCGCGAGTTTGA
>JBELAE010000092.1:0-14353 GCA_049509155.1 Candidatus Sulfotelmatobacter sp. | reverse complement strand
AAGTATCCCGTCAAGCCAAGTTGGTGGGTAATTCAATCAGGCGATCCGCAATCCAAATAACCACATCCTCGCCTCTAGCGATGCGCTTTTCTGCAACATCCATACAGAATGCGTAGGCTTCCTCGTCGGTAGCATCCACAGTTAGACCCTGAGTCGCGAGAACCCACATGGCCGACGACCACGCGGCGCGTTTGCTTCCGTCAGACCAGCATTGTTTTGTGGCAATATAGAAGAGTAGGTACCCACAAAAGGTTAGGCCAGAGATGACAGTCTCATCGTCTACCTCTGGCATAGAGTAAATTTCAGCATTGTAGGCAGCACCTAAGGCAGATTCTAGGCAGGGCAGATCAGCCGACGAGCGCAACCCAGCATAACGCTCCAGCCCTTCAAGATGGAGCGCTTGGATTCGATCAATGTCGATCCAATGCGACCAAGGTTGCTGATTCATTTTGCGAGTTTTTTGAGGACTTTATCCCAGCGAGTGAAAATTTGCCTCGTCGCCGTTTCTGGATCAAACTTGAAGGCGGGATCGGACGCACGTCTGAGGCTGATCAGTCTTACACCCTTGACTGTCTGAACGGACAGTGTGCGAACTTTGCTATGTCTCATCTCTAATGCTCCGTCCACTTGTTCGGATGCTGATCCCAACACGGCAAGATTGCCACTTTCTGGTTTGACCCTCACTTCATTTCTACCGGGATCAAATCCCACGCCAACAATGTCACCTTCTGCTTTGCGCAAATATGCGAGACCAACGGGCAATGTAGTCAACTGAACTTGGCCGATGTCAACCCTGCGAATCGACCTTCCGTTTAGGTGAAAATTATAGCTCTGCCTTGAAATCCCGTCTGGCAGCTCCGCAAAATACTTCCGAACGGCGGAGTTTGATAGTTGCCCCTTACTCTCGCGATCTAAAGCATCCAACAATTCCGATCCTGCCCGTTCCGGCAAATCCGCCCAAAGAGGCAAGTTGGGTTGGGCTTGCGGAAGATCATGGAAGGCAACTCGCGTTGCGAGACCAAGAGAATTGCCGTCAATTTTCACGATTTCAATATCCAAATTTCGTGCGGGGTCAGCAAAGCGTCCAGTCTTCGGATGTTCGCCTTCCACGGCATTCTTGACTAGTTGCGTGGCTATACGTCGAAGGGCAAACACAAGCTGGTTTAGCGCCGGGCCAAATGCACCCAAACTCAAGCGGTGCTCCGCCACTCCTGGCGCTGTTCCCTCGTAGTGAATGTCAAGCTCGTATGCCATACGGGGTCAATTTATACCACAGTTGCCAAAACGGGTTACGATTACCGCATGGAGCGTGAACCAAAGTCACCTGCGCCGCATGTTAATTGGACTCGGGATCAATTCTTGCGGTTGCTTGAAAAGGAAGTTAAGACTCCGCCCGCGGGTGGCCCATCCTTGGACTGCAGGGTAGTGTCTCTAACTCCTGGGACACTACCGATTGACTCCGCCTAAGATTTCCACAGCCCTATTTTGTGACATCCAACCTTGACTGCCAATTCCAAATCGGTAATCATCGTCGAGGCTGTGACGCTTGGCGGAAGTCAATTCGATGCGCCCCTAAGTCCTCTGTTTCACGGATTTTAGTATCTAAGTTCTTTTACATCCGGATTTTGCGGGGAATTTCCCGCTAAGTCGATGATTCCAAAGATTGAGGGGGGAGGGGGGGATACCCCGATCCTTTAGCGCGGCGCCAGTGGGTTGTGCCTCAGAGTTAGGGACCCTGTCCGGCAGCCCCACCCTTTCGCAGAGAACGCGAAAGGATGGACCACCCGCGGGGCTGGTTCACACCAAATGCGCTGTACCTACGGCTTGCGCCAGGGGCTTTATTCCTGCGCCGCTTCGCGGCTAACGGTAGTGGCTAGCGATCCTCGGCCACGCTCGCCTGAGAGCCTTCCTCTTCTCCGTCGCCGCGGATCAGGCCGAATTTCTTTAGCTTGTAGCGCAGGGCGTCGCGGCTGATGTCGAGGAGCTTGGCGGCGTGGGTTTGGTTGCTGTTGGCTTGACGCATGGCTAGCTCGACCATGGCATGCTCTACCTCTTCCAAGGAGGTTCCGCCTTCGGGGATATAAAGGCGCGGGAGGGTGCGGCCGTTGGGCAAGGTTTGGCCGCCGTCGGCGGGCGAGGTTCGTTCAAAGACGGTGCGTCCGCCGGATTCGCCGACGGAGAAGGGAAGGTACAAGGGGCGCAGGAGGGTTTCGTCTTCGAGGATCATGCCGCGTTCGATGGTGTTTTTCAGTTCGCGAACATTGCCGGGCCAGTTGTGGCTGAGAATCAGGCGGCGCGTCTCCTCAGTAATGCCACGAACCGACTTCTTGAATCTTCCGTTGTAGCGCTCGATGAAGAAGTTAACCAGGGGCAGGATGTCTTCTTTTCGGTCGCGCAGCGGCGGGATGAAGATCGCGATGATCGCGAGCCGGTAATAAAGATCCTGGCGAAATTGATTTTCGCGCACCGCTTTTTCTAGATCGCGGTTGGAGGCGGCGATTACGCGCACGTCCACCTGCATGTCTTTGATGCCGCCTACGCGGCGGATGACCTGGTCTTCGAGCACGCGCAGCAGTTTGGCTTGCAGCAACGGGGAGAGTTCGCCGATTTCGTCGAGAAACAGCGTGCCGCCATCGGCGGCCTCGAACAGGCCCTTCTTCATCTGTTTGGCGTCGGTGAACGCGCCTTTTTCGTGGCCGAAGAGTTCGGCTTCCATCAGCGTTTCGGGGATGGCGGAGCAGTTGATGGCTACGAAAGGCTTCTCCTGGCGCGAGCTTTCGTAGTGGATGGCTTTGGCGATGAGGTCTTTACCCGTGCCACTTTCGCCTTGAATCAGAATCGTCGTGGCTTCGCTGGCCGCAACTTTTCGCACGAAGTTCATGAGCTCGATCATCTTTGACGAGACGCTTACAACGCTGTCGTAGCCGGCTCCGCGGCGGACTTCACCGCGTAAGGTTTGAACTTCGGTGCGCAGACTGGTGGCTTCGAGCGCGTTCTTGATGGTGACGTGAAGCTCGTCGAAATCGACCGGCTTGCCGACGAAATCGTAGGCTCCGAGCTTGAGCGCGGCTTTGACGTCGTCAAGTTGAGGGTCGGCGGTGATCATGATGACGGCGCGGGCGTCGCCGCTTTTCTTGAGTTGATCGAGCACCTCGATGCCGCTGAGATCCGGCATGCGCACGTCGAGCAGGACGAGGTCGGGCGATTCGTGCTGGGCTAGCTTGAGGGCGGGCAGGCCGGAGTCGGCCTCGATCACGTGGTAACCCCACTCTTCGCATTTCTGGCGCAGTGACCAGCGCACCAGGCGCTCGTCGTCCACGATCATGATCTTCTGTGCAGGCATCGGTGTTTAATTTACTACGAAAGGGCGGCCGGGTGCTTTCGCGGGCGATACTTGGGCTGCAGTTTGAAGATCTTGAACCACTAAGGACACGAAGGGACACGAAGGAAACCCATTCGAACAGAGTTCTTCGGTCAGGAAGCGGCGACGTGGGTGGCAGGCGTGTGGAAGGGCAGCAATACTGTGAACTGGCTGCCTTTTCCCACGACGCTGCTCACTTCGATGCGGCCATGATGATCTTCCACAATGCGGCGGGCGAGAGAGAGGCCCAGACCGGTGCCGTCGCCCTTGGTGGTGTAGAAAGGGCGGAAAATGTTGGGCAGGTTCTGTGGAGCAATGCCACGGCCGTTGTCGCTGACGACCACGCAGGCGAAACCATCTCGCATATCGAGCTCGACGCACACCTGGCCTGCTCCGTCCATGGCTTGGACTGCGTTCAAGAGCAGGTTTAAGAGCACCTGGTGGATCTGATCGCTGTCGTGCTCCACTTCAGGCAGAGCGGGCGCCTGCTGCAGTTCGATCTTGATTGGTCTGGAGAGCACTTGCTGGCGGGCCAGCATCACGGCATGTTCGACCGTGGTGTTGAGATTGCTGCGGCGAATCTCTGGCCGGCGAGGGCGCGCCGTTTCGAGAAGATCAGTCAGGGTGCGACTGATGCGCATGATCTCTAGGCGAACATCTTTTACGACGGCGCGCGCGGGACTGGTTGCGGGCAGGTCGCGACCTACGATTTCGATGACGCCTGCGATGCCGGCCAGGGGATTGCGAATCTCGTGGGCTAAGCCTGTGGCCAGCTCTCCGAGCGTCGCCAGATGTTCGGCACGCGTCATCTGGGTGCGATGCAGGAGCTCAATTTCCTGACGGCTCTCGCGGAGTTGCTGCATCATGTGATTGAAGTTGCGGCCGAGGTCTCCGATTTCGTCGTTGCGCTGGGAGAAGCTGACCGCAACGTCGAGGTTGCCCTCGCTGACCTGCTCCATTTTTTCCTGCAATTCGACCATCGGCCGCTGCACCAGATAGGCCAGAACGAACATCGACACGGCGCAGATGATGACCGCTCCCGCTCCCGCGACGATCAGTACGACGTGGCGTTGCGGGTCCCGTAAAGATACGGTGGCCAGAGTGAAGAGCAGCAATCCCGCCAGGAGAACAAACGCTACCGGCAAGATTGCTTTGAGCTGCCAATTGACCCGTACGGAACTTGATCGGGAGTCCTCCGTGGGCGGGGTTAGAGGCGTGGTGGCTAGCGTCGGCGCCGCTGGGGGAACAATTGCTTTCGCAGCGAGCTGAGTTGTGTTAGGCATAAGCGTGCATTCCTGGAAGCAAGTACGTTACGCCGAAGAAGGTAAACATCACCACGGCAAAGCCCAGGATGGCGAAGTAAGCGGCGCGCCGGCCACGCCATCCGCGGGTGATGCGCATGTGCAGATATCCGGCATACACCAACCAGGTAATCGCAGCCCAGGTCTCTTTTGGATCCCAGCTCCAATAAGAGCCCCAGGTGCGATTAGCCCAGTAGGCGCCCGCCGCGATCATCAGGGTGAGTAATGGGAATGCGATCGCGATGGTCTTATAAGTAATGCGGTCGAGTTCGTCGGCGCTGGGCAACATGCGCTCCAGATCTTCACGCCGCCAGAGCAGTAACAAATACAACAGCGAAACGAAGATTGCGCCCACCAGGCCCGAGAGAATGAACGGACTCGCAGCCAGACTCGTGGGGACCAGGCCTTCGGCATCCGGCGAGGCATAGTGGCCGCCGCCCGCGCGCAGCACAAAGAACGCTAGAGCTAGAACCTGGAGCAGAATGCTTAGGAATACGGCGCGATTTGCCAGGTCGAGGAGCCCCTCATTCCCGGTTTTGCGCCAGATGACATACAGAACCAGAGGCACTGCCACAGCCGCCAGCACCAGCAGGAACAACCAGCCGAGATCAGGGATCACAACGAAGAGGCGTACGCCCTTGGCAATGAACACTTCCGACTTTTCTTCCGGATTCCAGGCGGCAACACTGAATCCTCCCCATTTTTCGAAGCGGGTCAGGACTCCGACATAGGTGCCGATGGTAAACAAGCTGGTCGCCGCGAGGAAGGTTTCGGTTTTCATCTTGTCCTGGATCAGAAACATCATGGCCAGGGCAAAGCTGAGAGCGCATGCGGCATAGGCCAGCATGGCCAGGGTGACGTGGACGTGCAGCCAGGTCGATTGCAAGGCCGGCACCAGGGGATGAACTTCAGTCCGCAGCAGTTGCATCAGCACGACGCCGACGATCGCGACCGGCATGGTTACGGTGCCGATGACCTTTACTCCGAATTTCTTTTCGGCAACCAATGTCAGCACGGCCAGGGTCCATACGAACATGAGCAGCATTTCGTAGATGCTGGCGAAAGGCGGATGCCCTGCCTCATACCAGCGGCGCGCCACCGCGCCGGTGTTGGCCAGTAATCCCGCCCAGGTGGCCAGCGAGGCGTAGCGAATGTATGAGGGCGTGCCGGTGATGCCGAAGCCAAGATAGAGCGTGCCCGCGCCTGCATAGAAAATGAGCGCGGCGTAAAGCAAATTCGAGTCGTTGAGCAGGTTGCCGCTCTTGACTACGTTCAGGAATGCCATGAACAGCAGGAAGGCAACCCCCAATCCCACCATGACAACCAGAGTGTTGCCGGTTGCTGCTGGTTGCCGTTCAATTGTTTCCATTGTTGCGCCGCGTGCCATAGCTTGCTTCCTCCGTGCTGATTTGTCGTTTATCTTCTATCTGCTGGCGAGCGCTGAAACTGGCGCCTCAAGCGTCTCGACGCCGGCCTTTGCTGGGATTTTGAGTTCCGATTCGATTTGGTCCACCAGTTTGCGAAAGCGCTGCTCAAACATGTCTTTGTTCTTGTTGGCGGTTCCGCCGATCCAAAGCATCAGGCGGCCCCGTTCATCGCGCACGGGCACGGCCCACACCCGCATGTGGACGAAATAGAAAACCAGAGCCAGGCCAATCCCCATAAGGACTACGCCCGACCAAACTCCCCACTGTCCCGGCTCGTGCGAAACTTCCAGGCCGGTGAAGTAGCCCATCTGAATGTCCTTGCCTACGAATGCGTAGGGCGAATCGGCGTTCTGCTCGTGGCCGGGGATCGGGGGCATCCAAACGTTGATTGCCTGGCCTGATTTCTTGGATTCCACTACCAGATGGGCGGCTGGATTCTGCAACTCTTTCGAGCGGGCGTAAACCTGACCGTCACTGACTACGTAGTCGGGGATGAACTCAGCGAGACGGACCGTGGTATCGGCGTCCAGCGGAAGAGTTTCGTCCGGGCCAATGGTGATGTCCTTGGGCGCCTGGCCGGCTTCGTTGTTGCGCGGAGTGGCGGTGAGCACCAGTTTGTCGAGCGTTCCGGTATTGCCGTAGCTCGCCTGATAGAAGCGTACGCCGCCATAGACCAGCGGTTCGTTGACCACGATCTGCTTGCGCAGGATTACTAGCCCGTCTTTCACAACCGCGAGATCGGACCACCACTTTTTCGGAGTGCCGTCGGCATAGTTTTCCTGGCCGGCGCCGTCGCAGCGAATGGCAAATGGGAGGGTTCGTTTGGCGCCGTTCTGCGGTTCAACCTGGCTCGATTGCTGCCCGCGCGTCAGGGTAACGAAGGCGCGCCAGCCGTAGAGAGCATCGATGATGCCGCCCAGAAAAATCAGCAGCAGGCTGGCATGCACGATATAAACTGCCATCTCGGAAAAGCGGTTGCGTTCGCCGAACAGAGAGAATCTGTTCTCGCCTACAATCCGTTCCGGCCTGAATCCTGACTTTTGGAGTATCCGCTCTGTGGTGCTCAGAGCCGCTTCTTCATCTTCATGGTTGAGATTGTTGAGCGGAATCAGCACATGGCCGGGGAGGGCTTTGCGGAATGCCTCGTCAGGACTCTTATAGGGACGGGAGAAATATCTCCACGCGTTGGGAAAGCGTTGGATCGAGGCGGCAACGATGCTGAGACTTACCAGGCTCAGCAATAGCACGAACCACCAGGCATGGAAAACGTCAGTCAGTCCCAGGCCATCGAGCAGGCGCAGCACTTGTGGCGAATAGGCGCGCTGCATCTCGTCGACGTCGGTTGCGGGACGCTGCAGAATCACCGTCCCTGCCGCCGAGAGAATTACGACGAGAATAAGTAGAATGACTCCGGTTTTAATCGCAGCCAAGGTCTGCCAGATTTTGCGAGGTACTGAACTGACGGTTGCGGCCATAACTTTCCTCTTCTCGCAGTGGGAAAGGCACGTTTCGCGCCATTGTCGAAAGTGCGGCGAAGTTGTTGAAAATCCTAGGCGTGGGCGGAACGGGCTGGACCGGATTCAAGGCGCATTGTGAGCCATATCACACAACGGATTGGTGTTCTGCAGGAATTTGGCGCAGACTAATGTCTGGCCGGACGCAAGTTCGCTCGGCGCTGTTGTTCCGTTACTTGGGTCATTTTGACCATTCCACTGTGGGAGAATCCCCATCGCGAGCCCGATTTCGAGATTTGCGATCTTCGGGAACGCAATTGCCAACTATTGTGTTTGCAATCGACTAGAAGGACTGGCAGAGATTTAGCCAGCTCGCGAATTAAGGCTAGTTGCGTGCACAGGCAACGAAGGGGTGGGACCAGGCGTGAGGCTGAAATCATTGCAATTTAATCCCGGGCAATCGAATTCCAGGCAATCGAATCCGAGGACGCCTCGCTGGCTAAGGGCGCTGGCTTGTTTCGTGGTGATCGTTACATTTGCGGGCCCTGTCTTCGGGGCGAAGCATCCCGTGCCGCTCGATCCTAAGGCCGATCCCGCCACCTGCATCTCCTGCCATGAAAACAAAACCAAGGGCAAGGCGGTCCATTCAGCGATCGCCATGGGCTGCCTGAGCTGCCATGAAATCCGGGTTAACCGGGATAACACTTACGTAAAGCTGATCACGGCGACGCCTTACAAGCTCTGCCTGACCTGCCACGCCGACAAAGATGCCACCCAGATCAAAGGTAAAGTGCATCCGCCGGCGGTGCGCGGTTGCCTGACCTGCCACGATCCGCACAGTTCCGATAATAAGAATCAATTGTTGAAGGCGACCTCCGGCGATAAGAAGGACAATCTCTGCCTGACCTGCCACACGCAGGGGACGAATGTTCCGGAGGGCGGCAGCCGCCACGCTGCGCTCGACCTGGGCTGCGACTCGTGCCACAGCGTGCATAAGACCGGGGACCGGGGCAAGCGCGAATTTGATTTTCATCTGACCAAGGACGCGCCCGCGCTATGCCTCGATTGTCACGATGTAAAGGACGCCACGCTGGTGAGGGCGCACCAAGGTCAGCCCTTTGCGACGGCCGATTGCCTCAGCTGCCACGATCCGCACCAGTCGAAATCTCCGAAGCTGATGCAGGCGTTTCTGCACCCTCCTTTTGAGTCGAAGTCGTGCGATACCTGCCATCAGGCGGCGAAGGACGGCAAGGTTGTGCTGACTGCAGCGACCGCGAAGGAGATATGCGTCACCTGCCACTCCGACAAGGCCGAGCAGATTGAGAAGGCGAAGGTGCAGCATCCTGGAGCGGCGGGCGATTGTACCGATTGCCACGATCCGCATGCCGGGCGCTCGCCGGGGTTCCCTAAGCCGGACGCGGTTTCGGTTTGCCTGGGCTGTCACAGTGAGCAAGCCGAAGAGGGCAAGAAAGCCCATGTGCACCAACCAGCTTTCGAGCAGGGCTGCGCTAAGTGCCACGATCCGCATGGCAACGATAATGAACATTTGTTGCGGGCCAGCACCCCCAACCCGCTCTGCCTGGAGTGCCACGCCCCGGACGCCAAGCCGCAGAAGCTGGAGAGTGAACACCTGGTAGCTATCTTCGACGGTAAGGTGAAGCTGCCGGAAAACTACTTTGCCAAAGTGCCGATTCTGCCGCTGGAGTATGGGCTGGGGCATCCTGTGGAACGGCATCCGGTCTCGGACCTGGTTGATCCCAAGGATCGGACCCACGTTTTGATTCCACTGAATTGCCTGACGTGCCATCAGCCACACTCTTCGGCGCAGCCCGATCTGCTGGTTAAGGATCAGGCCAATAACATGGAATTTTGCCACACGTGCCATAAGGGATTGATTGGACCGAAACCAGGAATCGGCCTCGCGCCAGGAGCTGGCTCTGCGCCAGTCGTCCCGAGCCCCGCGCCGGGAGTTCCAAAAGGAGTGCAATAGCTATGCCTGAGATTAGCCAGAAGTCGATGCGCAGAGTGTTCCGTGGGGTGGCGGCGTTGACGCTGCTGGCCGCCACTTGGGCTTCCCCGGTTTTCGCCGACCAAAAAAAACCGGCAGCGCCCGCCAAGGCGCCGGACGCCCCGAAGATCGATATTTCCAATATCGTGTGGCCGCAGCCGCCGGCCATCGGACGGCTGAGGTACCTGGATTATTTTTCTGCCCAGAAGAAGGACCCAGAACAAGAGAAACCTGAGGTCAAGAAGAAGTCGTGGATGGACCGCATGGCTGGCGTCAGCCCCGACGATGCCGCCAAGCGCGCCGGCACCAAGCCCCGCTACCAGCTCGGCACTCCTTACGGGCTGGCGGTCGACTCCAAGGGCATGTTGTATGTGGCCGACACCAAGGTGGGAGCAGTTTTTATTTTCAACCCCGAGAGCAAGGACACCGGGTTTATCAAACATGGCGTCGACGCCAAGTTTGGCCGCATTTTTGGCTTGGTCATCGACGATGGTGACCGGCTTTTCGTCTCCGACGGCCAGTTCAATCACGTGCTGGTGTTTAGTCCCGAGCACAAACTGGAAGGCCAGTTTGGCGAAGGTGTGATGAGCGATCCGGCGGGGCTCGCCATTGATGAAGACAACCGATTTCTTTATGTGGCGAACACGGGAACGGACCAGGTGCTGGTTTACGATGCCGACACTTTCAAGCTGCTGCGCAAGATCGGAACTGCCGGCAAGAACCGCACGCTCACCGATCCCGGAAATTTTGCCGCGCCGACCAATGTGGCCGTGGATAAAGACGGCAACCTCTACGTCACCGACACTCTGAACGACCGGGTGGAAGAGTTTGACGCCGACGGCGTCTTTATTCGCGCTTTTGGCAAGAACGGCGACGGGCCGGGCGAGTTCACGCGTCCTAAAGGCATTGCCATCGATTGCGACGGGCATGTCTGGGTCGCCGACGCCATGATGAACCGGCTGCAGGTGTTCACGCCGGAAGGCGAAGTGCGCCTGGTGGTGGGTGGATTCGGCTGGCTGCCGGGGCAATTCCAGGCGCTGGCCGGGCTGACCATCGACAAGCAAAACCGCGTCTTCACCAGCGAGCAATATCTGGGCCGGGTGCAGATGTTCCGCTACATCACCAACACCGAAGCGCAGGTGGAATATGATCGGCGGCTGGCCGAGGTAGCCAAGAAGGCTGCCGAGAAACCGAAAGCGGCAGCAGAAAAGAAGCCCGGGGATAAAGCACTGCCGCCCGCGACCACGACGCCGGAAGCGGCGAAGCCGGCTCCTCCCGCCACGGCTGAGGCTCCGCCCACAATCACTAAGACGCCTTAGGTACCGGGCACGCCCTCCCCATTTAACCTCAGGCCGTAGCCTCTGGACCCAGCAGCTGGGTCCAGAGTCTTTCTGTGCCCGGTCTAAGCCCCCCAAACGCCTCCAGATTAGGTGCGTCAAATCGCCCCTCTGGTCGGCTATCTTGCGTCATTTCACCAGTTAGGGTGTGGGAGAAGGCTCATTATCGCCGGAGGTGGCGACTGTTCAAATTCGCAACAGTCGCGTCCCGATCTGGAACTCCTTCTGTAGCAATAATTTACAGTACAGACCAAAGTGGAGCGATTTCCAACACTTAGGTGACGGTCGTGCACATACAAGGTCGTGTAGAAGTACCAAATCAAATCAAGGCCTTATTTTGAGGGAGGTTTTAACACCATGAAGAAGGTAATGCTGGTAGTCCTCTTCGCCCTGCTGGCAGTAGCGATGGCATCGGCACAGACATTCGTACCCACCACGGACGTGTTGGGTGCACACAATAACGGCGGACGTGGCTGCGCAGGCTGCCATGCTCCCCACAGCGGCGGACGCGGCAACGGTGGCGATCTTACCGCCAGCGGCGTCACCAGCCTGGGCGGCGCAGAAGGCGATTTTCACCTTTGGGGCCAGGACGTATCGTTGATCACCCAGGAAACCCTGCAATTCGGCGGCGGCTATGACAACGGCGGCGCCGGCTACACGGTTAGTTTTGTTGCCGGTCAGTGGACGGCCTCGTCCCTGCCAGCAATCTCGGGCATCGCTTCCTGCCTGAGCTGCCATGATGGCAACGTCTCCAAGGGCGCCATGATGATGAATCAGTCCTACGAGCAACAGGCTGGCCTGCTGCCGAACGGAAATGGATACGGCACCACCAAGGGTCCACTGTATGGCACCACCCCAATTCCGACCCTGCTCGGCAACGACGGTGGAACGCCTGGCGATTACCTGAACGATCACCCGGTGGGACCGAACGCGAACTACAACGGCCTGAGCTATCCTCAGCCGCTGTCCGCCTACGGCCTTACCTACGTTGACTCGACCGGCTTCCTTGGGCCCGCCCCCGTTTGGACGGCCACCGGAGTGTATGCGACGTTCCTGCAGAACTACGGCGCGCCCGCCATCAACGGAATGGTGATCGATGCCACGAACCAGGTGCCTTATGTGGTTTGCACCACCTGCCACAACCAGCACCAGATGAACGTCTATAACGCCTCCGCCACCGGCCTGGGGGCTATCAATGGCGCGGCTGGAACCTATGCCACGTTCTTCTTCGTCAACGCTCCTTATAACCCGGGCGCGGCGTGGACTCCGACGCTTGCTCCTTCCACCACGCAGTTCTGCCGTCAGTGCCACTTTGGCGTAGCCAATGAGGCTTTCGGCGTCACCAACGTTAAGACTGCGTACTAAGTTGGTTGCTTTGGCTGAGGGGAGAAAATATTTCTCCCCTCAGATTTTAAAGCTTGGCTATTCGGTTAGGGCAGTTTCAAGTTTCCGGTTTCCAGTTCCAGCGGAGCCAGAAACTGGAAACAGGAAACCTGGAACTGCACAAACCAAATCACCAAGTGAATGGACTGGGGAGGGGCGCCGCTGAAGTTCTGCCCCGGGAGTGAAACCAAAATGAAAAGCAACAACTGCAAACTGCAGATTCTGACCCTGGCCATAGTCGCGCTGGCGATCTCTCCAGCACGGGCGCAGGTGGCTTCCCACGAGCCGACGGCAGTGAAGCCGATGGTTGCGTCGAACGCCGCGCCGGCCGCGCCGGCCATGCCGGCGGCCAGCGCCAACCTGGCCCCAATGATGACGGTGGCTAACCAGCCGGTGGTGCGCATTAACGGCACCGAGCTGACCGATCGCGACTTGTTGCGCGAGATGCTGATCATCTTCCCTTATGCGCGCCAGCACAACGGCTTTCCGAAGGCTGAGGAAGCCAAGATCCGCATGGGCGCACTGAAGATGATTGAGTTCGAGGAGCTGGTGTACCAGGAGGCGGTGCGAAGAGAAATGACCGTGCCGCCGGCGACGCTGCAGAAGGCGCAGACCGAGTTCCGCGCCCAGTTTCCCAACCAGGAAGCGTTCGATGAATTCTTGAAGACGGAAATGCAGGGATCGAAGCAGCGGTTGCGGCAGCAAATCCGGCGCTCGCTGCTGGTTGATCAGCTGCTGAAGGCCGAAGTGACGGACAAGGCGACGGTAACGCTGGCAGAAGCGCGGGCTTATTACGACAAGAATCCGAACGTGTTTCGCTACAGCGAGAGCGTCAGCATCCAGACGATTTCGATTCTGCCCTCGGATAAAGCCAGCGACGAAGTGAAGAAGCAAGCCCACAAGACGGCGGAAGAAGCGTGCCAGAAGGCCAAGGCAACCACCAGCTACCAGGAGTTTGGGCTGCTGGCGGAAAAGATTTCGGAAGATGACTTCCACGTAAATATGGGCGACCACAAAGCCATCGACAGCGACAAGTTGCCGCCGGAGATCGTGAAGGCGGCACAGGGCATGCAGCCGGGACAAGTGAGCGATCTGTTGCAACTGGGCACCTTCTACACCTGCTTCCGGCTGAACGCGCATACGCCAGCGGGTAAGCGGACGTTTGCGCAAGTGAAGGACGGCCTGCGCCAAAGCCTGGCGAAGGAAAAATATGAGCGCCTGCGCTCCGGGTTGGACCAGAAGCTGCGGCAGACCGCAAAGGTGCAAGAACTCTAAGGGTGGATGTCGTGCCGTGGCGAATTAGAGATCGATGGTTGGCTGGGTTGGCGCTGATGGTGACGCTGCTGGGGACTCTGGCGCTCTCACCTGCGGCGTTGGCGCAGGAATCGCTCGGCGACCTGCATGCTACCGCGAGCGGGCAACTGACGTCGTTATACGACGATAGTTTCGGCAATCTCGCGGGGACGGATGGGCATTCCCTGGGCTTCGCGGGAAGGGGCACGATCAGCGGCGATTACTATAACCCCAATTTCCTCTCTTTCACGCTGCTCCCTTATTACGGCCGCTCGCAAGACAACTCCGATATGCAGTCGATTACCGACGCCAGCGGTTACAACGGAACCATCAACATTTTCAAGGGCAGCCATTTCCCCGGAGTCGTGGCCTTCAACCAAACCTGGGACCAATCGGGAGCGTTCGGGGTTCCCGACGTGGCGGGACTGACCACGAAGAATAATAGCCACGGAGTGAACGTGGCGTGGAGCGCGCTGTTGCCCGGCTTGCCGACGCTTACGGTTGGTTTCGGCGATACCGGGGGCACGAGTGAGTTGTTAGGCAGCGACGAGTCAACCGCATCTTCGACCAAGAATTTCAACGTGGGGAGCACTTATAACATCGACGGTTTCTACATGACCGGCGGCTTCATCCATTTGAACTCGGATGTCGATATCAGCGGCCTCGAAGACGGGGAGTCGGAGACGGCGCGGAACTCGTCGAATCAGTTCCGCTTCAGTGCCCAGCGCGCGATTCCCTACCGAACCAGCAGCGCGTCGATGAGCGCCAGCCGGACCAGTTACAGCGACG
>JBELAE010000091.1:0-14400 GCA_049509155.1 Candidatus Sulfotelmatobacter sp. | reverse complement strand
CGCAGACGCGCACGCAGCGGTAGCAGAGGATGCAGCGCGGGCGGTCGAAGAAGACCACAGGAGACCACTGCTGTTCTTCCTTGTGGTTCTTGGCCTCCATGAATTTCGATTCGGCGGCGCCGTAGCTGAAGGTCATGTCCTGCAGTTCGCATTCGCCGCCGGCATCGCAGACCGGGCAATCGAGCGGATGGTTGCCGAGCAGCATTTCGAGCATCGACTTGCGGGCCTGTTTGATCTCGTCGCTGTCGGTGATCGCAACCATGCCTTCGCTGACTACCGTGGTGCAGGCGGTCTGCAGCTTGGGCATTTTCTCGACTTTCACCAGGCACATGCGGCACGCGCCTTGCAGCGAGAGGTTCGGGTAATAGCAGAACGAAGGCACTTCGATGCCCGCGCTCTTGCAGGCCTCGATGAGCAGCGTGCCCGCGGGAGCGGTGAGTTTCTTGCCGTCGACAGTGAGAGTTACGTCAGCCATACGAATTGAGTAATTGTGAAATTTGGTAATTGAGTAATTGAAACCCTATGCTGTCCTTACTTAGTGCGCTAATGCTGCGACTTGTTCGGCCGCGCCTTCTTTCTCGTATGGGCACGGCTTGCCGTCCAGGTGGTCTTCAAATTCTTTTCTGAACTTTTTCACAAAGCCGATCGTCGGCATCGCCGCTGCGTCGCCGAGCGGGCAGAACGTCCGACCGAGCATGTTCTCTGCTAGGTACTGGATGTTGTCGATGTCTTTTTTCATGCCGCCGCCGTTGTGGAAACGAATCAGCGTTTTCTTGATCCAGTCGGTGCCTTCGCGGCACGGGATGCACCAACCGCAACTTTCGTGCTGGTAGAACTTCATGGTGCGCAGCGCGAATTTCACGATGCACTGCTGATCGTCGATTACGACCACGCCGCCGGAACCCAGCATGGAGCCGGCTTTCGCGACCGAATCGAAATCCATGGCGACATCGATTTCGTTTGCGGTGAGGCAGGGGCAGGACGCTCCACCGGGAACGACTGCCTTCAACTGGCGACCGTTCGGGATGCCGCCTCCGACTTCGTAAAGCATTTTCTTTAAGTTGTAGCCCATGGGCAATTCGTAAACGCCGGGTTTCGCGATGTTGCCGCTCAGGCAGAACAGGCGCGTGCCGCCGTTTTTCGGCGTGCCTAATTTAGCGAACCAGTCGGAGCCGCCCAGAATAATATGCGGGATGTTGGCCAAGGTCTCGGCGTTGTTGATGACCGTGGGGCCGCCCCAGAGGCCGACTACAGCAGGAAATGGCGGGCGGATGCGCGGGATGCCGCGCTTGCCTTCGAGCGATTCCATGAGAGCCGATTCTTCGCCGACTTCGTAGGCTCCGGCGCCGCCGTGCCAGTAAATGTCGAGATCGCGGCCGCTGCCGAAAATGTTTTTGCCGATGAAGCCCCGCGCGTAGGCGTCTGCGATTGCCTTCTGCATGATTTCCAAAAGATAACGGTATTCGCCGCGGATGTAGATGTAGCCGCTGCGCGCGCCCACGGCCAGCGCGCCGATCATCACGCCTTCGATCACGGAGTGGGGGTCGTGCTCGAAGATGAGGCGGTCTTTGCAGGTGCCGGGTTCGCTTTCGTCGCCGTTGCAGAGAACATATTTCGGCTTGGCGGATTGCTTGGGGACGAACGACCACTTCATGCCGGTGGAAAATCCGGCACCGCCGCGGCCGCGCAGGCCGGAATTCTTGACCTCGTTGATGATGGCGTCGGGCTCCATGGCGAGCGCCTTCTGCACGGCTTTGTAGCCGTCGAGTTCGAGATAGCGGTCGAGGTTCGTCGCACCCTGGCCGAAGCGCCGGGAGACGACTTTTACCTCGTCGGGATGGGAGACTAAGTCAGCCATGGGGACATTTGTTGATTGTTGATTTCTGATTGTTGATTGAAATTCGACGACGCCTGTTTTCAATCAGCAATCAACAATCAGAAATCAGCAATTGCATTCACTGCGTTGCCTTCTTCTTATAGTCGTCGAGAATCCGGTCCATTTTGTCGGTGGTTAGGTTCTCATGAAAATCGTAATTTACCTGCGCGGCTGGAGCCCAGCTGCAGGCGCCGATGCACTCTACTTCTTCGAGCGTGAACAGGCCGTCGGGCGTGGTCTGTTTGTGGCCTACGCCTAATTTCTTGGCACAGTGATGCAGGATTTCTTCGCCGCCGCGCACCATGCAGCTGATGTTGGTGCAGACCTGTACGTTGAATTTGCCGCGCGGCTTGGTGGTCAGCATCGAGTAGTAGCTGATCACGTTGTTGACTTCGAGTTCGGTGAGGTCGAGGCGGGCGGCGAGTTCCGCGATAACCTCGTCGGACAGATATCCGATTTCGTCTTGTGCATAGAGCAGCGTGGGGACGAGCGCGGAGCGCTTGGTCGGATAGTGGGTGACCATCTCGGCGAAGCGCGCTTCGAATTCGTCGGAAAATTTCATCGAAACCAATTTAGTAATTGGGAAATTTGGTAATTGAGAAATTGAAAGTCAGCACCGGGTGTTTATCGGTTTTTCAATTTCCCAATTACTAAATTACCAAATTACCAAATTACACAATTACTCATCCTCCTCACCGGTCGATCTCTCCCAGCACAATATCGATGCTTCCAATCGCTGCGACCACGTCTGCCAGCAGGCGTCCCTCGCACATTTTCGGCAACGTTTGCAGATTTGCGAAGCAGGCGCTGCGCATGTGCACGCGGTACGGTTTGGCGGTGCCATCGCTGACGATGTAGTAGCCCATCTCGCCGCGGGGCGATTCGACTGCCTGGTAGACCTCGCCCGCCGGGACGGCGAAACCTTCGGTAATGATTTTGAAGTGGTAGATGAGCGATTCCATCTGCGTCTTCATTTTTTCGCGGTCGGGCAGGACTACGCCGGGGGCGTCGGCCTTGGTCGGGCCTTCGGGCATGCCGTCGAGGGCCTGGCGCACGATGCCGATCGATTCGCGCAGTTCCTGGACGCGGCACATGTATCGGGCGAAGACATCGCCTTCCTGCGAGATCGGGACTTTGAACTGGAACTTTTCGTAGCTGGAGTACGGCATGTCGCGGCGCAGGTCAATGTCGACGCCGCTGCCGCGAAGTGTGGGGCCGGTTGCGCCCAGGGCGATGGCGTCTTCGGCGGTCATTCGGGCGACGCCTTTGGTGCGCATCCCCCAGATGGGATTGCCGGTCAACAGATTCTCGTACTCGTCGACCTTCTCGGGAAAATATCCGGCGAAGTCGCGCACACGGTCGAAGAATCCGAGGGGCGGTTCGAGAGCGATTCCGCCGATGCGGAAGTAAGAGGTCATCATGCGCTGGCCGCTGACCATCTCGAAGATGCGCAGAACTTCTTCGCGCTCGCGGAAACAATATAAGAAGACGGTAAGCGCGCCAATGTCCATGGCGTGCGTGCCCAGCCAGACCAGATGCGAGTTAATCCTGGTTAACTCATTCAGCAAAACCCGCAGCCACTGCGCCTTTGGCGGGATTTCCAGACCCAACAACTTCTCGACCGCCAACACGTAGCAGAGGTTGTTGGTCATGGGGCAGAGATAGTCGATGCGGTCGGTGAGCGGCACGACCTGCTGGTAGAACTTGGCCTCGCAGGTTTTCTCGATGCCGGTGTGCAGGAAGCCGATGTCGGGCATCATGCGCACGACGGTTTCGCCGTCGATCTCGAGCAGCACGCGCAACACGCCGTGCGTCGACGGGTGTTGCGGGCCCATGTTCAGGATCATGGTGCGATCCTGGCCGGGTTCGAGCACGGGAGTGGGGGTGAGGTGGGCCATGTTTTATCTTTATTTCAACTTCAGCGGTAGCCCTCCACGGGATAATCTTTGCGAAGAGGGTGACCTTCCCAGTCCTCGGGCATGAGGATGCGGCGCAGATAAGGATGTCCGGTGAAACGGACGCCGAACAGATCGAAAACTTCGCGCTCGAAATAGTTGGCGCCGGGCCAGACGGACGTGAGCGACTCAATGGCCAGGCTCCCGCTGTTCAGGTGAACTTTCAGCCGAATGCGCTCTTTTTTCGGAATCGAAAGCAGGTGATAAACGACTTCAAACCTGGGCTCGGCAGGATACCAATCGACACAGGTGACGTCGGAAAGGAAATTGTAAGGGCAGGCGGGATCTTCTTTCAGCAGGACACAGGCCTCGCGAATCGAGGAGCGGTCGACGAAGATGGTCATTTCGTCGCGGTCGAATTTCACGCCGGTTACGGCTTGAGGGTTCCAGCCGAGCAGGCGGGCGACGGCGGGATGGTTCTTCAGTTGCTCCAGATCGGTGATGGCGGGGGCGAGCGGCATTAGAAATTGCCTCGTTTGGCGGAGGTTTCGCCCCAGTCCAGTACGCCTTTTTTCCAGACATAGAAGAAGCCGACGAGGAAAATGCCGATGTAGATGAGCATCTCGTAGAGGCCGAAATGGCCCTGTCCGGTGGCTTTCAAGGTGCGTAAAATGACTGCCCAGGGATAGATGAAAACCGCCTCAACATCGAACAGAATGAACAGCATGGCGACCAGGTAGAACTTGACGGAGAAGCGCTGGCGGGAGTCGCCGACGGGCGTCATGCCGCATTCGTAGGCCTCCATTTTGGCGCGCGTCGGTTTACGCTGCCCGATGAGCCAGGAAAGAGAGATAATCGCAGTCGCAATGCCGCCCGCCATAAGAATATGGATCAAAAACGGGAGGTAGCGAGCGAAGTAATTGTCGGGCATAGGATGAGATGGATATAATTCGCGCCAAGTGTTGCTTAAACGTTCTAGATTAGGTGTTAGCCTGCGGGAGTGTCAAGGGAACCACGAGGCATCTTGTGGAAATGGAGCGGATTATTTTGTAATTGAGTAATTTGGTAATTGAGTAATTGAAAAAAGTTGCGAGAGAGCAGGCGGTGTTCGCGGTGTTGAGGTTTTCAATTTCCCAATTACACAATTTCCCAATTACACAATCCTTATGATTTTTGGCTTTAATACCGACGTAAAACATGGCGACACGATCTACCACGTGCAGAGCGAAGCGCGCGAAAGCGAACTGCTGCTGCAGACACAGGTGTTTGTCCGCGGGCGCTGCATTGGCAAGAAGGCGACTTCTTACGGCAGCACGAGTAGCGAGGTGAAGCTGGGAGACGCGCAGAAAGAGCAGCAACTGCGCGAGCAGCACCGGCTGGTGCTGGACGCGATCCGGGAAGGCAAGCTGGATCAGGTGCTGGACCATCCCGAGGCGGAAGCGCTGGCGACGGTGAAAGAGCTGGACGTAGCGTGGGTCAACGCCGAGTCGGTGCACGCCGAACGCAACCTGACCATGCAGCTGCGCGTGACCGATGGCGGCGCGGCGGCGTCGGGGGCGCGCCTGACGTTTCGCTTTGCGCGTCCGGGCGCGTCGCCGTTTTACACCCAGGCGGTGGCAGATTCCGGGGGCGCGGCTGAGGTCAAGATTGAAGTGGAAGAGGCGGAATTGCCGGATGCGTCGCTGCTGGTGCAGGCGAATTTCGAAGGACGGACGGCGACGCGGAAGTTCGCGCTGCGCAAAGCGGAGTAGCGGCTGCCGTTACTTCTCCCGGTTTGCGGTCGGACGCATCATCGCTGAATGAAACTTCAGAGCGATCAGACTTCAAACCAACGAAACTTCAGGGCAATTAAACTTCAGAGCAATGAAACTTCAGATCAATGGGGAAGAGCGGGACTTTGACGTTGCTCCCGCGCCCCTGACCCTCGCGTCTCTGGTCGAGACGCTTGGCATGAAGGCCGATCGCGTGGCCGTCGAACTCAATCACGATATTGTGCCGCGGAATCGCTGGACGGAGACTGCGCTCAGCGAGGGTGATCGGCTGGAGATCGTGCACTTTGTTGGCGGAGGGTTCGACCCGGACTGCTGCCAGGAACTCTCTTAGTCACCCTTTTTCCACCGATTCTCTGCTTGACCTTCTCCCTCCGATGCCTAGAATGTTTGAAACATTCGACGTAAGAATTGTTTCAAGCATATTTGGGGTTCATCACTACACGACTATGCAGGATCGGTTCACATCGAAAGAAGTGATTGCCTTGACCGGGATCACGCCGCGCCAGTTGCAGTGGTGGGATGAGCGCGGGGTGGTGAAGCCGGAGCGGGAAGGGCATCGGCGGCTGTATTCGATGAATCATCTGACCGAAGTGGCGGTGATTTGCGAGCTGCGGCGGAAAGGGTTTTCGCTGCAGGACGTGCGCAAGGTCATGCGGTTTCTCGAGCGCGAGATTGGCAAGCGGCTGGCGCAGATTGTGAGTCATGGCTCGGACTATCATCTGCTGACCGACGGGACGCACATGTATCTGGAGACTTCGGCGCGGCAGATTGTGGACATTCTGAAGAATTCTCGGCAGCCGATTCTGGCGGTGTGCCTGAGTGACGCGGTGCGGCAGGTGCGGGCTGGGGTCATCTCCGGAAAGACGAATACTTCAGTAACTTCGCCGGATTACCGTCGGCGTGCTAAAAAAGTTTCGTAGGCCGGGGTGGGCAGCACAGCACGAACTTGAGTTTTGGGCTTGAGTTTCGGGCTTGATCTCGAACAGGGGAGGAAGACATGGTCGGTGAACTGGATCTTCTCAACGAGTGGATTCCGGAACAGATGCAGCCGGGGACTGTCTTCGTGCTGGAAAACGCTGGGGAGGTTGGCGAGAAGGAAGATCCTTATTGGGCGGTGCTGTCGTGCCCTTCGTGCGGGATGCTCGGCCTGATCACGCGCAAGCAGATTAACGGCTTTATTCCGGTCATTTGCGGGTCAGAGCACTGCTCGGCGCAGTTTTTCATTCGCGACAGCGAGGTTGTGGTGAGGAAACCCTTCTAGGCACATTCTTGTGGAGCGGGCACTCCTGCCCGCTTGCCTAAAGTGGCAAGAATTTAGAGGCTAGAAAAAGCAGTTCTGGAAGTTAGAAAAGGGAGCGTCCCAAAGATTCTGGGGCGCTTTCGGCTTTTAGCGGGCAGGAGTGCCCGCTCCACAAAAAAACCTCATCATCTTTTCACTCTCTGCAAATCCACGGGAACCTGCTCGACGATCTCGATTCCAAACCCCTCTAGGGCAGCTACTTTCTTCGGTCGATTGGTCAGCAGCCTTATGCGGTGCAGGTTCAGGTCGGAGAGGATCTGGGCGCCGATGCCGACTTCGCGCTGCGTCTGCTTTTCGTTTTCCAGCAAGGCGGGAAGTTTGCGGCCGCGGTGGAAGCCGAGGGCGGTGCGGTCGCCGATCCGCTCGACGGAGAATCCCTGCGACGTCTGGTGCAGGTAGATCAGGGCGCCGCCTTCCTGGGAAATGCGGTGGAGCGAGCCTTCGAGCGTGGCGTGGCACTCGCAGCCGGTCGCGCCGAAGACGTCGCCCATCAGACAGTGCGCGTGCATGCGGACCAGCACTGGATTCTTGCTGTGCTCGATGTCACCTCGAATCAGCGCCACGTGCGACTCGCCGCCGTCGACTTCGCTGGTATAGGCGATCAGCCGGAACTCTCCGAAACGCGTGTCGATCAGAGCCTCGCCTACGCGATGCACGTAGCGCTCGTGCGCCATGCGGTAGCGGATGAGTTCGGCGACGGTGAGCATCTTCATCTGGTGCTCGCTGCAGAATTCGACCAGGTCGGGGACGCGGGCCATGCTGCCGTCATCTTTCATGATTTCGCAGATGATTCCCGCGGGAACCAGGCCGGCCAGGCGCGCCAGATCGACCGAGGCTTCGGTTTGGCCGGCGCGGACCAGCACTCCGCCTTTGCGGGCGCGCAGCGGGAACATGTGTCCGGGACGAGCTAAGTCGCTAGGCTTGGTAGCGGGATCGATCGCGACCTGAATGGTGCGCGCTCGGTCGTGGGCGGAGATGCCGGTCGTCACTCCCGTACGGGCGTCGATCGCCTCACAAAACGCGGTGCCGAACTGCGAGGTGTTTTCCGAGGTCATGGGGCCGATGTTGAGGTGTTCGAGGCGCTCTTCGGTCATGGCCAGGCAGACCAGGCCGCGTCCGAACTTGGCCATGAAGTTGATGGCTTCGGGAGTGACTTTTTCGGCGGCCAGGGTGAGGTCGCCTTCGTTCTCGCGGTCTTCGTCGTCGACGACGACGATCATGCGGCCGGCGCGGATTTCGTCGATGGCGTCGGAGACATCGGTGAAGGGGTGCTGGGGGCTCATATTGAGGCGATTGTAACAAAGGGGAGTGGGGGGCGTGGCGAGGGTACGGGGTGTTCGTGCCCAGAATTGCGGGGGAGACGAGGCCGGGAAAAGCAGGTTCCCTTCGGCAAGCTCAGGGCAGGCTCTCACCGGGCTTTCAGCCCGATTCGGAATGACAAAGAATTAAAGCAGGGTCTTTCCCATGCCGATGGAACGATTGTCCTGTGATGCGCAGTGCTCGAGGTGGTCATCAGTAGGCCGCGAAGCTACGCGGCGGGGTTTCGAGGCGGGCTCGGGTAGACAGAATTGTGGACGGAAAGGCCACTGCTATGGGTTGGTTTCGCAATTTAAATACGGGCAAGCAACTGGCCGTTGCGTTCGGATTTCTTGAAGTCCTGATGATCGGGCTGGGAGTCTTCGGGCTGCAGCAACTCGCCACGGTGAACGGAACCGCGGTGCAGGTGGTTTCTGTCCGGATCCCTTCGGTGAGGGTGCTGGGAGCACTGAAATACGATGCATCGGCGGTGCGCCGATTCGAACTCAGCCGGCTGCTGGCCTACCAGAATAAAGAGAAATGGGATGCGCCCATGAAGCAGGCACTGCTGGACGTGGAGGCGCGGGAAAAGGAATACCAGCCGCTCATCAATTCCAAGGAAGAGCATCGGCTCGACCTGGAGTTCCGCCAGGCCTGGGAAAAATATCTGGGGGTGCACGAGCAGGCCATGACGCTGGCGCGGGACAATGAGTATCAGGCGAACCTGCTGGCGCAGTCGGCGGGGGGTGAAGCATTCGAAGAAGCCGCGAAGATCCTGCAGGATGAGGTGATGCTGGACGACAAGGCAGCGGCGGCTTCTGCCGAGCAGGGGGCTCAGGTGTACGCGTCGTCGCGGTACTGGATTATCGCTTTCCTGGTGTGCGCTGTGGTCATTGGGTTTGCCATGTCGACGGCGATTGGGCGTTCGCAGTCGGTGGCCACGGGGCGGATGTTGGCCCAGATGGAGGAGATCGCGGCGAAGAATCTGGAAATCGACGACGTGCAGGTGGATTCCGACGACGAGATCGGGCGCGCCTGCGTGGCGCTGAATACCATGAAAAACAGTCTGGGAGACGTGATCCAGCTGATTACGGAAACGGCCATACGGGTAGCCAGCGCGAGCGACGAACTGTTCGCCGCCCGGGAGCAAATCACGGCCAATTCGGTCGAGACCTCGGCCCAGGCGAACGTGGTGGCGGAGGCGGCGCAGCGTGTCAGCCAGAATCTGCAAACGGTTTCCGTCGGGGCGGAAGAGATGGCGACCACCATCCAAAGCATCGCCACCCATGCCCACGAGGCGGCAAATATTGCCAGCAACGCGGTACAGACCGCGCAGGCTGCCAACGTCACGGTGGCGAAGTTAGGCAACTCCAGCGCCGAGATTGGGGAAGTGATCAAGGTGATCACGGTGATCGCGCAGCAGACCAACCTGCTCGCCCTCAACGCCACCATTGAGGCGGCGCGCGCGGGCGAGGCGGGCAAGGGTTTTGCGGTGGTGGCCAATGAAGTGAAGGAACTGGCGAAACAAACGGCCAAGTCCAGTGGAGATATTGGGCGAAAGATTGCGGCCATTCAGTCCGATACCAAGGGCGCGGTGGAAGCCATCGGAACCATCGCCGGGGTCATCCACCAGATCAACGATATTTCTGGAACGATTGCCACGGCCGTCGAAGAACAGAGCGCGACCACCAACGAGATGAAGCGGAACGTGGACGAAGCGGCGCGGGGAGCGGGAGAGATATCGTCAAGCATCGGAGGCGTGGCGCGGGTGGCGGATGGCACATCGTTTCGCGCGCAAGAGTCGCAGCGAGCAGCCCAGGAGTTGGCGGATGTGGCCAAGCTGCTGAGCGGTCTGATGTCGCAGTTCAAGATCAGACGCAAAGAATCGCGGATTGAGCTGGCGTTGCCAGTATTGCTGAGCATGGCCGATGACAAGGGGCATCCCGTGGAACAACAGGTGAGGACAATCGATATCAGCCGGCAGGGAGCGCTGGTGCAGGGTTTCCGCGGAATTATTCGGACGGGCAAGATTGTTTCGCTCAGCCGCAAGAACAAGAAGCAGCAGTTCCGAGTGGCCTGGGTGGGAGCGCAGGGTTCAGCGCAGGCGGACCAGATTGGGCTGTCGGCGGTCGATCCGATGTCTGGGTTTTGGGATGACATGCTCGAAGCCACACAGGCGCCAGCAGAGGAGCGGGCAAAGAGTCTGGCAGCGCACGCATAGCCCTGGCTTGCTCTAGCGGGCCAGTTCCTGATCGGCGCCGCGAAACAGGGCGCGCATGGCGCGGATTACCCAGTGGGTAAGGACCAGGATGATTACGATCAGCACGGTGGCCAGGGCGCCGGCCAGGTAGGGATGGCGTGTGGCGAGCCAGGTCAGGGCGATGGCCAGGGCGTCCTCAGCCAGGCTCAGCGCGATGTTCGAGAACGGTTCCGGTGAGGGTGTTATTGCGGCGCGGGCGGCAGTCTTGCCGCTGTGGGCGATCAGGGCTACCGTCGCTCCGAGGAGTGTGGCCAGCAGTTGGTGCTCGGGCGAGAGCTGGCGCGTCGCCTGGTAGGCCAGGAGTGCAGCCGCGGGAACGCGGATGAAAGTGTGTAGCGCGTTCCAGATCAGGTCGAAGGCGGGAATTTTGTCGGCGAAGAATTCGATCACGAACAGGACGGTGCTGGCGGCGATTATGGGCCAGGTGTCGAGCAGTTGCAGGCCCGAGGGCAGCGGGAGATGGGCGAAGTGCGCCAGGAGACCGAGGACGGCGAGGGTAGCATAGAGATTCAGACCCGCAGCGAAGCCAATGGCGGCAAGCAGCGCGAACAGTTCGGCGGGCGGGATTTGCAGGACGTTGAGCATCCGTTGGGACGACATTATCACGGGAAGGCGATCGGCCTACAGCGGGGAAAGCAGCTTCCTCACCGGGCTTTCAGCCCGATTCGGAATGACAACACCTCACCGGGCTTTCAGCCCGGTTCGAAATGACAACACCACGCAGCAGGTTTTGCAGGCCTTCCGCATTGAACTGAAACAGAAAAGGCCGCCCCGTCGGAGCGGCCCTCAGAACTTTCTCGGGCTGGGTTACAGGGTGGACTCGATCTCGAAGCCCCAGGCTTCCAGAAGAGGCTCAGGGATGTACTTGGAGTTCTTGTTGCGGCGGGCCCACTCGCGCAGCCGGGTCGACCGCAGATACTGGTCGGGGGAGAGCTTGTATTCGCGTACAACTTGTTCGAATTCGGTGATGGTGGGGGTGATTGGTCCGATCGGTTCGGGCTTGCCCCAGTTCGGATTTCCGCGTCGCTTGGCCATGAAAAATGCCTTTCCACTCAAGGGGGATGAAACTGCAAACTCGTTCAGCAAACCAGTTTGTCAAAACTTATGTATCAAAACCTGTCTATCGAAACTCGTTCTGCCTAACTATATGATTCTCCGGGTCGTGCTTGGGATTCAGCATCAGGCAGGCGTCAAGACGTAACACAAGTCCAGACAAAGCTAGAGCCTGCGACTGACGCGAACCCAAAGCTAATCGGAGACTCAATATCCTACAGTTATTTTCGCTCTAAAGTCAACGAAATTTCCTCTTAGAGTGGAGTAGGAATCTGGGTTCAAGCGCTTGTAAATTAAGAGACTTAAGGGCTTGTCCGGCGGGGGCGGTTCGTGGCGGCGGGACTGATCCGCGAGAGGATAAGCAGGTTCCTCACCGGTCTTTCAGACCGATTCGGAATGACAATGACGAGGAGTTGGGTGGCATAGGTTGAGTCTGCCCGCGGGTTGAATTTGCGGGTCGAATTTGCAAGTACTTTGGGGTTGAGTTTGCAAGAACTTGCAGATTACGGGCGTAACCGGCTGGGGTAGCAGAGACGTTGAATCAACGCGTCGATGGACATAGAGTCAACACAGGGAATCCCGTTGGTGCGGTCCTCATTATGCGGTAATGCGGCCGTTACTGTGGGCTTAATGACGCGATCCCCCGAGTTGGCTCCAGGATTGGCGGGAACATGTTTCTGGCAATCGGATACCCGAGTGCCTGGGTAGGAATGGGTCGGGCATGAGTCTGAAATCGTTGGTGTTGTGTGCGGACGAAAAGATCGTGCGAGTATTGCGCCGAGTGCTGGGCGATCTGGATATTGGAGTGGAGTTGTGTGTGGACGCCGACAGCGCGTTGCGCAAGCTGACCCGGCAGCGGTTTGAGGCGATCATTGTCGATGTTACGGACGACGGCGCGTCGGATGTATTGCGCAGCGCGCGCACGGCTCCGTGTAACCGGCAGGCGGTGGCGGTCGCCATTGTTGATCCCATCATTGGATTGAAGGCAGTGTTCGAACTGGGGGCGCACTTCGTCTTATACAAGCCGGTGTCGAGTGAACGGGCGAAGTCGAGTTTCCGGGCGGCGCGGGCGCTGATGAAGAGCGAGCGGCGCCGCAACGCGCGCGTTCCGGTGGAAATTCCGGTGGTGATGCGAAGTCCGGAAGCGGGCAGCAACATGAAGGTCACGACCGTCGACCTGAGCGAAGGCGGGATGGCGGTGAACGTCCCGAAGCGGCGGCGGCCCACGGGGCGCTGGCAGGCGGTCTTCACTTTGCCGGGAAGCGATGTCGCGCTGGAGTTGCCCGCGGAGTTTGCCTGGGAAGGGGAAAAAGAGCAGGCGGGTCTGCGTTTTCAGCAAATTTCGCCCGAAGCGACGCAGCAGTTGCGGGAGTGGTTGAAACAGAATTCGCCGGACGCGGAGCAGGATGATCCGCCGATTCGCTGCCAGCTGACCGATCTCAGTCTGGGTGGATGCTATCTGGAGATGGCGTCGCCGTTCCCGGCGGGGAGTCGAGTGACGCTGTCGATGCGGGCCGGCGAGGTGGAAGTGCGGGCCCAGGGGGTGGTGCGGATCATGCATGCGGACAAGGGCATGGGTGTGGAGTTCACGCAAGCCACGCCGGAGCATCGCGCGGCGGTGGAGAGATTTCTGGGCATGCTCAACGAAAATCGCGCGCTGACGCCGGAGTTGCTGGTGGAACCGGAAGGACTGGAATCCGAACCCAATGCTGGCAAACCGCCGGCGGAAGAGGATGATCCCTTACTGCACTTGTTCTACGGCGATGCGCTGACGGCGGAGCAGTTTCGCGAGGTGCTGCAGAAACAGCGAGTGACGCCGTCGCCAACGGTGGGCAGCGCATCGGCTGTGGCTCATACGTAACACTGCGGCCTAGACCGAGCACTACCCAGACCCATCACTACGGGTCGCATTTAGCATCTAACAGCTAGCATCTAGCATTGCCACTCGCACTTTTCTTCTGCTGCTCACTCCTAACCTTGGAATGTATCGTTGTAGTGCGAAGAACGCCCGTGCCACCGGACCCGGCTTACCAGGAAACGGATGTGTAAAATCAGGCAACGTGCCCTATCATGAGTAAGACAGCCGCGCGCGGGCGTGGCGGAATGGCATACGCAGCGGACTTAAGGAAAAACTTGAGTGCTCGCCTGGGAAACCGGCGATGCAGAACTGCTCAAAGTCGGGGAACCCTGAAATGGCGATCCCGAGCCAAGCCCGGAGAGATACCAGCCGGGAAGGTGTAGAGACTAGACGGGCAGCACCTAAGCTCCGGGCTTTTCCGGGGGAGGGTGAAGGGATAGTCCAGACCGCAAACCTGGCGTGAGCCCCCACGGGTGTCGCGTTCGGACGGCGAAAGCCGTAGACGGTACGAAAATCCGCAGGGCTTAAACGGCCCATGAGGGTTCAAGTCCCTCCGCCCGCACCAAGTTTTTGCTCCGTCGCACCAGTTTTATCCTAACTTGTGTCGAGAGAGGACTGGTGCCGCCCGCCTGGACGTGCGGCCCCGCACCCCGTTGCAGATAAGATAATCTCTCTGTTTCTTTGCCAGGTGGATTTAGCCCCGGCGAGGGAGTCTCTTTGCCGAGGCCTCGGATCCGGGTGGTTCACGGAACGGTTCCACAGGAATGCGGTCGTAACGAACATCCAATACGGTGAGGGATTCTGTGCCGCCCGGCAATTGAAGGACTACGCTGTCACCCGCTGCCGACTTCATCAACGCGCGCCCCAGAGGTGACACCCAACTGATGTGGTTGCGGTTGAGATCGACCTCGTCGGTGCCCACGATGCTCACCACTCGCTCCGCTCCTGCGGCATTGGCATAGCGCACGGTCGCTCCGAAGTATGCCCTCGTCGCCGCCTGCCCCGCTCTCGGAGCTTCCGGGTCCACCACTTCCGCGGCTTCGATTCGCTTGGTGAGAAAGCGAATCCTCCCATCGATCTGCCGCAGCCG
>JBELAE010000090.1:0-14406 GCA_049509155.1 Candidatus Sulfotelmatobacter sp. | reverse complement strand
CCCCATGTTCAATCTTGATCCCCGCCATTTCCACTCCGCGCGCGTGCCGTATAAAAAATCCGTGTGCGGGCGTCGTGCCAAACATATTCGGCTCGGGATAATCCTTCTCTTTCTCGGCGAGCTGACGTTGCGCATCGTCCTTCGTCCCTCCGCCGGAATGAACGATCATAATGTCGCTCATCTTCACATCCTCAATCGGATGCCCCGGAATCCCCGCCAGGATCGAACTGATCCTCGATCCCGGCGCGCACGAGCAAGTAATGTTGCTCAGGATCACGCGCCGCAGCACTCCCACCGCTGCACCCGCCGGACCCCGCATTCGCGCTCCCAGCCGTAGAAAAATTGGCGCGCTAACTACATCCCGCATCGTAAGGTTGGTCACGCTCACGTCTTCAATCACCGCGCCATCGACCGTCTCGATCGCCAGCCCGCTGCATCCCTCAAAAACGCAATTCGCAATCGCAATGTTCTGGAACCCTCCATTCGATTCCGTCCCAAACTTGATTCGCCCCGTGCGCGACACCTTAGCGTCAGTGGCAAAGCGCCTGAGCGTCCCATCCAGCAGCGCCCCTTCTTCATAGCTGCCCGTAACCAGACAATTGCTGATGGTCACCATCTCGGTCGCGCGCGCATACCCCAGCGCAAACGAACTCTTGAGGCAGATGCCGTCATCCCACGGCGAATTCACGCTGCAATTCGCGATCCGCACATTCCGGCAGCAATCAATGTCCATGCCGTCGCGGTTGGTGTCGATCTTCAAATTGTCGATGGTGAGGTTGTCCACCCCAGTCGCCAGAATTCCGAAATGCCCGCCATGCAGAATAGAAAAATCCCGCAGGATCACGTTGCGGCAATTCTTCAACGCAATCGCTTTATTCGCCACCCCCGGCTGCTCCGCTTTGGGCCCCACTCCCCAACCTCGACTCAAGCCCTTGCCCCAGATCAGCCCCGGCCCGCAAATGGAAACGCCCTCCAGCCCTTCTCCCCAAATCAGGCTGTTATGCCAGTGGTTGTGGCCGTAATCCTGATAGTTCTCCCACGGCTCGTTCGACTCCGCCAGATCGTACTCGCGACTCGAATCAGTGGAAGGATCAGCCGCAACAATCCTTGCCCCCGCGTCGAGATAGATCGCCACCTTGCTCTTGAGGTGAATCGAATAACTCAGGTAATCTCCCGCGCGAAAATAAACCGTCCCCCCGCCCGCCGACGACGCCGCATCAATCGCCCGGTTGATCGCCGAACTGTCCAACGTCTTGCCATCTCCCGTAGCGCCGAATGCTCCCACGTCATAAACCAGGCTCCGCGCGCCCTGCACTTCGTTAGCCGCAAGCGCCCTGCCCGGCAGCCCGATCAGAGCCCCGCCGGCAAACCCCGTTCCCACACTTCTCAAGAATCGACGTCGCGCATTCTCCTCAACTCTCATGATGTTCGCTCTCTGGGTATTCATGTCTCGCGTATTTCGCGAGACGCGGGAGTTTTGTCTTCAATCTCCCGGCTCAGACTCTCGACGTCGCTTCACTTCGCAGCCTCACTCCCCGCTACTCTTTTCAAATAAAACCGGAAAAAGTCCTCCGCATTCGAATCCAGACAAACCTGCGCGTTCGCCGCTCCGGGTTCCTCCCGCGTGAACGCCTTCTCATCTACCCGAATGTGCATCCCCTGCACCGGACACAACTCCGGCCGCAACACAAACACAATCGTCATAGGGTCAAACAACGTCGGCGTCTCCTGTCCCCACAAGTGATACAGCACCGCCAGTTGATCCGTAACCGCCGTCCCCTGCCCAAACAAAAACGCCCGCTTCACCTCATCCATTTTCAACTGCGTCGAATCCAGCGGCATCACAAACAGCGGCACGCCGACTGAGAATAACTTCTGCGCCGAAGCCACATCATTCAGAATATTCCACTCGGGCATCGGAGGCACCGGAGCGTTATACCCCAAATCCCCATACCCGCGCCGGATCGACCCACCCATCAGCACCACGCCCTTCAACTTCCGAAACGTCGCCGCATCCTTGTCGATCGCCGCTCCCACGTTCATCAGCGGACCAATCGCAATCAGCGTTATGTCGCCCGGATACTTCCGAATCTGCTCCAGCAAAAAATCCACCGCATCCCCATGCGACGCTTTCGAAAACCGCCCACCCTCCCCATACTTCCGTTGCGACATCGGATTCTTCGTCATCGTCGCCTTCCCCGCCAGCACCGGAATCTCCCCACGTCCCAGCTCCCCCAGAAACCGGTCGACAATCTTCGCCCGCGCCTCGGTATCCCCAAACGTCGTCATCACCCCCAAGATCTGCAACTCCGGACTCCGCACCGCCAGCGCCAACGCAAACGCATCGTCCACGTCATCGCCAATGTCTGTATCAATAATGACCTTCTCCGGCGCACGCGCCGAGCCCTGAGCCCACCCCAACCCCGGCGAAACGCAAATCGCCAATATCAACACCCATCTCGAAACCGCTCCCATCGCCTACCCTCCGATCCCGCCACGTCCGCTCCCAGCTAAGCCGACAACGATAGCGGAAATCCCGCCTAAGCGAAAGCGCACAAAGACGCGGGTGCCCTTCCCATGTCTCGCCGTTCTGTTGGCTAGACATGGGTAGGGATTTTGACTTCCTATCGCCGCCCGAAAGTCGGTACCCCATGTCTCGCACCCTTCGCGTGACATGGGAACTCCCCTCGCCTGAAAAACATTCTGCAAGCTTCCCGCCGTGTTTCCCCGCCCACATCGTATCCCGCGCACCACGCGCCTTTCCAGCGATCATCATGATAACTCCTGTCAAATCAACGCTCTCGCCCTTGGCCAAACCCGTGCATTACCCAGAGCGCCGCAAGTCGGCAGGAGGCAACCCAATGACCCGCATCAACGCCATTCGCACCAACGCAGTTCGCACGCCCAAAGTAGCTCGTTCCATGTCCTGGGGCAAAAACACCAGCGCTCTTATCTTCGCCGCTGTGCTGATCGTCTGCTCCGTAACCGTCGGCTGCACCAGTTCCCACGAGAACAACCAGCCGAAGCCCGTAACCGCGAACAACCAGATTCCCGTTCCACAACTCCAGAGCCAGCCGATGCCCGTAACCGCGCCGCCCGTACAAACCGCGACCAAGGCGACTCCAAAGAAAGCCGTTCCCAAGAAGCCCGCAACCGTGAACTATTCCGACAAGACCTACGGCGTGACCTTCGAATATCCGCGCCGATACGCCATCGAAACCGGCGACGCCGCCACCGATCTTCTGGCCTCCAACCCCATCGCGATGAATTTCGTCCAGCCGGGCGGAGTCGCCCTGGCCGCCGTCGAACTGCCCGAATCGAGCTTCGCCAACACCGACTTCTCGTCCGCATTCTTCAACGTGAGCGTCCACAAATCGCTCACCGCCGAGCAATGCGCCGAGTTCGCCGTGCCGCAACCTAAAGTCGTGACTCCCGCTCCGTCCACCGAGTCCGCGTCCGCCACGCCGGCAACGTTGACCACAACTTCAGCCCCGGCGGAAGCGCAGCCCACGTCCACTCAGCCGGTAGCAACGCAGTCCGACTCGCCCTCATACTCCAAGCTGATGCTCGGGGACCTCGAACTCCGCGCGACCGAAGCTGTCTCCGGTGAAGGTACGCGCCAGAGCGACTCCAAGTACTTCCATGTCTTTCAGAATGGATCCTGCTACGAGTTTGCTCTGAACGTCACCACTGACGCGTCCGAAGACGGACTGGTCAAGCACGTTGACCGCGACAAAGTCTTCACTCGCCTGGAACAAATCCTGGCCACAGTGAAGATCAACCCAGTAGCGGTTCCCGAAGCCACAGCCGAAGCGCCAGTGAGCACTCCCGCTGAAACCCCGGCGCAATAACTAATCCAGCCCAGGGTGCCCCCCACCCTTCTCGTGCTCTTCGTGAGAGCGAGGGGGTGGGGATCTTGACTTTAGGTTTTGTTTGAGGTTTTGCAGCTCTGGGGTCTGAGAGGGTGCGACTTGCGGCCGCGCCGATTTCTGATCAGCAGACTACTCCTCGCTGACTTTTCGCACGCGTCGAAACGACAACCCGCGCTTACCCGGTCGAGGTCACATTGAGATACCCGTTCACCACCGCCTCGGTCAGGCTGAGGCTGGAAGCGATTTGCGAGACGGTCTGTCCCTGGTTATAGAGCTGATAGACCTGCTGTGCCGCAGTTAATTGCACCGTATCCGTTGCGACGTTCGCGGCCGGCTGCGGCCTCGCAGCGGGCGCTGGATTCGAGGATGCGTCGATAGCCACGGACGACACGTTCTGGTTCAAGCTGGAGATGGCCGAACTCATAGGAAGTCCCCTTTCCCCTCATACCTAAGAGGTCGGCAAGTCCGCCCGCCGCATGAGCCGATTTCCCTCCAAAGTTTCAAGACGCCCCCCGCAGCCGTCCCAAATTGAAAATGTCCGGAAAAGAGACGGGTATCCCCCTCCCCCCTGAATCTTTGGAATGTTTGGTTTAGCGAGATTTCGCGAATTAATCGTAGGGCTGCTATCACTTAGGGGCAAAATCTTGAGCCGCAAGGAGTTAGCCTTCGACTCGGGATTTTTCCGTGCCATGCATCGAGTATGAGTTTTTCAGAGGCCTCGGTCAAGGTTGGATGAACATCGGGAGGCTGTGGAAAAAGCGGAGTGTAAAGAGCTCACGAGTTGAGAGCTGTGGTTTCCGACCCTTTGCGGAGAACGCAATGGATGGGGCACCGGCCTTCTCCGCCAGGCTAAGGCAAAAGAGCAAAGAGGGAAGAGTGTCGCGCTGATTTCGTGGAGTGGTCTCCGGCAGAAAAGCGGGTTCATCCTCGTTCGCTTCGCTCGCGTGTCGGAATGACAAAGGGTTAGGGAGCACTCCGTGGCGCATGTTGGATCGTTGAGGGGCTTAAACACTGCGCACTGACCGCTCTCGACTGGCGAATAAGGTAGTACGCTTTCGGCCTGAAATCGATTTTTCGCGTGCAGTACAATCCCTCACCATATGCGGAGTACCGCCAACGTGGCGATTCGTGCCGCTGTCCCGGCTGACGCTCCAGCGATATCGAGCTGTCTGCGGGAAGCTTTCGCTCCCTATCGATCCGCGTATACTCCCTTGGCGTTCGCCGACACCGTTCCTGCACCCGAACAGGTACTAGATCGCCTTCTGCAAATGCAGCTACTGGTGGCGGAGGCGAACTGTAAGATCGTGGGCACAATCTCAGCCGCGGTCAGCGGAGAACAGGGTCATCTGCGGGGAATGGCGGTGCTGCCGGAGTGGCGCGGCACCGGAACCGCCGCCATGCTTCTGGCCGCAATCGAAACCTGGCTGCTGACCTGCGGATGCAGGGAAGTGACTCTCGACACGACCGAGCCGCTCGAATCCGCCATTAAGTTCTACGAGAAGCGCGGCTACCGCCGCACCGGCAACATCTCCGACTTCTTCGGCATGGCCTTGATCGAGTACAGCAAGCGGCTGTGACCCAGTGGAGCCGAAACTTGAAGCTTGCTTGAAGAATTATGAAATCGGCCTCACGCCGGCGGCTGGGTGCGCGGTAGTACGACTCTTGCCTGGCAGCCCTTCTGGTCGGGGCGGTTCAGAAGTTCGATTGAGCCGCCATGCGCTTCAGCGATCTGGCGCGAAAGCACCAGGCCAATTCCACTGCCCGCAGGCTTCGTTGTGTAGAACGGAACGAATACGTTGGCGGGATTGCCCAGCCCGGGGCCGTTGTCTTCGATGGTGAGAATCAGATCCTTCTCGGTCAACTCCCAGCGTACGACTACGAGCGGGTTCCGAGCCGGCAAGGAGTCGTTTACCACCGCGTTGGAGGCTGAAACCGGTGGCTGAAGTTCGAGCGCCGCTTCCACGGCGTTGCGCGTGAGATTGATCAGCATTTGCTCGATCAGATCGGGATCAAGCATTAATTCTACCGGCGCGGTGGACAGCACCTGTACCGGCAAACTGGCCAGGGCTGCCACGCGTTGAACAATCGGGGCAAGCTGGGTCTTGCGCAGGATGGGGGGCGGCATTTGAGCGAGTTGCCGATAGGCCTGCAGGAAGCGATTGAGGGAGTCAGCCCGGGCCTCGATGATGGAAAGCCCACGCTCAAAATCTTCCGGCAAGTCAGAATGCGCTGCTCCCTTTGAAATTTGGGTGCGCAACGTGCCGGCGATTGATTTGATGGGCGTCAGCGAGTTGTTGAGCTCGTGGCCGAGTACGCGAATCAGGCGCTGCCATGCGCCGCGTTCTTCTTCGCGCAGAGCGCGGCTCACGTCGGACAAGACGATCAACGTATGCGGCACGCCTTTCTGGCGGAACGCACTGCGCCTCACCAGCCAGCGCGCATTCGGGCCCTGAAAAGGCAGGGGGATGACCGTTTCACTTTCCGCATTCATGCAGGCAGCTAACCCGATCTCTTGTGCGGTGCGGCCGAGAAGCCTGACGGAAGGCTGCTGCAGCAGGCGTTCTCCGGCGGAATTCACCAGGCGCAGAATCTGGTCCGGATCAAAGGTGAAGAGTGGGACCTCGATCTCTTCGACCACGCGGCGCAACAGAGCGGCGGCTTCAATGGCTCGAATCCGCTGGTCCGCGAGCAGGTCGGCCAAAGCATTTACTTCGAGGGAGAGTTCGCCGAGCGCGTCGTCGGTGGCAGCTCCCCGCGCACGGAATGAATAGTCTTCTTCCCGCAAAGCGGAGATCACATTGGCGAGGGTTTGCAAAGGCCGCGTGGTCTGCTCCTGAAGCGCCATCGCCAGCAGCCACCATATGAACAGTTCGGCGAAGATGAGAGACAGCTTGGACTCGAGCGTCCAGGGCTGCAGCCAGATAAAGATGCCGCTGACGACCAGCGCGGGAAGCGCCACCAGCAGCGCGTACAGATTTACTCTGCGCTCATACAGGAGGCGAACCCGTTTTCGTGGAGGCTTGCGCGCGCTGGGAGGGGGGGTCCCTTGCGGGCTAGAGCCCATACTTCTCCATCCTCCGGTAGAGGGCGCCGCGGCTGAGTCCCAGCGTTTCCGCGGCCTGGCTTACATTTCCCTGGGAGCGCTGCAATGCCTTGCGAATCAGAATGGCTTCGACGGATTCGAGGCTGAGTTCTTCGAGATTCTGGCTTTGCGGGCGCAGCATGTCTAATCCCAGGTCGGCGCGCTGGATCTCATTGCCGCGGCACATCAGCACCGCGCGCTCGAGCGTGTGTTCCAACTCGCGCACATTGCCCGGCCAGGAATATTGCATCAGCAGTTGCAGAGCGGAAGCTTCGAAGCCCGTGATCGGCCGCCGATAACGCAACGCGTAACGAGTGAGAAAGTGCACAGCGAGGGCGGGGATGTCTTCGCGGCGTTCGCGCAGAGCCGGCACGTGGATCTCAACTGTGTTTAGACGGAACAGCAGGTCTTCGCGAAACTGGCCGGAAGCGCAGGACGCCCGAAGATCGGCATTGGTGGCTGAAACCACGCGCACGTCGACGCGCACGGCGCGCGACGATCCGACCCGCTCGATCTCCCCGGCCTCCAGCACGCGCAACAGCTTGGCTTGCTGGCGAATGGGTATGTTGCCGATTTCGTCGAGGAAAATGGTGCCGCCGTCGGCGAGCTCGAAGCGTCCGATGCGGTCGTAACGGGCGTCAGTGAACGCGCCTTTTACATGGCCGAAGAGTTCACTCTCAAACAGGCCTTCGGGCACAGCTCCGGTGTTCACGGAGACCATGAGGCGCAACGCGCGCCGGGAAACTGCGTGCAGCGTTCGGGCCACGACTTCCTTACCCGTGCCGTGCTCACCCGTGACCAGCACATTAGCGTCGGAGGGCCCGACTCGGGCAATCGCATCGAGAACGGATTGCATGACGGGAGCGGCGGCAATAAACTCGGGGCGTCCCTCAGCCTGCAGCAGGCGATTCTGCGCAGCCAGCCGCTCGGCGCGCTGCAAGGCCCGGCGAAGATCAACTTGTGCCCGGAGGATGGTGAGCAACCGCTCATTCTCCCAGGGCTTCTGGATAAAGTCGCGCGCTCCGCGGCGCATGGCCTCGACTGCCAGTTCAATGTTGGCCCAGGCGGTCATAACAATGACGGGCACGGTGTTGTCGAGAGCAACAATTTCTGAAAGAAGGTCGAGCCCTTCCTGGCCGGAAGTGGTGTCGCGCGTGTAGTTCAAGTCGATGAGCAGGGCGTCATAAGACTCGGTGGCGAGCGCATCGCGAACCAATGCCGGGGAACGCGCGGTTTCCACGGCGTATCCCTGAGGGCGCAAGAGGAGTTCGAGAGCTTCGAGAACATGCTGCTGGTCGTCGGCTGCCAGAATGCGGGGGCGGTCGTAGCTGCCCTTTGTAACGGCAGGAAGTCCTCCGGATTTGGCGGAAGTTGGCATGGCGGAAATCGACATTGCAATTATGGGCTCGCGGTGCCGATGGTATCACTGACCGTGCCGCTCACCGCATTTTGCAGTTGAATGCCATTATGTTCCAAAGTCGCGCCGGTTGCGCGATCCAGTTCTACTTTTGCTTTTTCGAAGATGGTCATCGCGGTAACCAGATCCAGCTCGGCTAGGGATAAATCTCGCTGGGCGCTCAGGGTTTGATAGCTCGATCCCGCGCCCAGGTCTTGTTCTTTCTTGGTGATGTCGAAGGTGCGCTGCGCAAGATCGCGGGCTTTGCGGGCGGCCAGAACCCGGGCCCCGGTTTGTTCCACGGCATACTGTGCGTTGCGGACCTCGATTCTAACCTGCTTCTTCAACTGTTCCAATCGCAATTCTGCCTGCCGGTACTCGAGTTCGGAGCGGTACTGATCGGCCTTTGCCACACGATTGCGGAGGGGAACGCTCAGGTTCAGTCCCACATAATAGTCAGGGGATGAGTTATTGAACGTGCTGTTCAACGCTCCTCCAAAGCCGGCCGGCACGTTGGCGCTGCAGGCTTCAGTACACATGGGATTGAGTTGACCGGCCAAGCCCGACCCCGAGTAGAAACCGACCAGCGAGAGTGACGGCAACAGCGCATTACGCGCGGCGCTACGGCTGATCCGCCGGTTCACCAGGTCAACGTCGGACTCGAGCAGTTCCGGCCGGTCATGTAATGCCGCCGAGATCAAATCCTGAATCGACCGGCTGCCCTGATCTTTATCCTGCACGGTTTCCATATGGTCAGTAGGGATGACCGGCATGGCTTCCAGCGTGGGATCGTCCAGACTCTTGGTGACTGCATTCTTAATCAGAGTCTCCTGCAGTTGGAGACTGGTACGGGCCACGGTCAGGTCCTGATCGCGTCTGGAAACTTCCGCCTCGGCGCGCAGGACATCCATCTCCGGAACACTTTCGAGCTTCAACTGCTTGCGTGTATTCTCCAGCGTCTGCTGGGCGAATGCCGAAGATTGTTCGTTCACCTGCGTCTGTTCGTAGGCGCTGACGAGATCCCAATAGATATTCTCAATCTGGGTTACGGTAGCGATCACCTGGTCCTTGAAGGCGATGTCCGAAATTTTCTTGTTGTTTTTGGCGATGCGCAAATAGCGCAAGTTCGGCCCGAACCCGAATCCCGCGAGCAGTTCTTGCTGGATGCTGAAGCGGAAGGCCGAGGTCAGAGTCGGAGACAAGGTGAAGAACGGGCTGTTGGTGGTCTGGCGCGCATCGTTGAATGCGAAATTTATACTGGTTCCCGTGGCAAAGGCCTGAGAGTAATTGACGCTGAATTGTCCGGTGTTCAGTTGCAACGACGGAACACCGTACACGGCCTGGTTCACCACCGGCGAAGTCTGGTGCTCTTCGCCGCCGTTCGCGCTGATGAAGGGATCGTAGGAAGACACCGTCGTCCCGACCCCCAGCGTAGATTGCACCAGTCCGGACGCGCCCGCTCCAGCGCCACCCGCACCGCTCGTGGTGCCGCCGGCTCCGGCGCCCGGAGCGCCCGTGCCAAAGCCTCCAACCCCGCCGCCGGGAGTTCCTTGAACCACGCCGGTGTTTACGCCGCGAAAAAATCCGCCGGCTTGTGTGCGGAGAATGTCAGTATTCGCGATGGGAAGATTGTAGCGGGCAATCGCGAGGTCGAGATTGTTTTCAAGGGCAAGAGCAATTGCATCTTTCAGCGACAGGTAGAGCTTCCCATCCCGGATGAGACGATCAAGACGCGATGAATTCGCCAGCGCCGGCTCGGGAACATACTCCGGCGAGTAAGCGTTGATTGGATTATGCGATTTCGGCATCTCAAACTGAACTGGAGCGCTCGCCTGAGAAACGCTCGCCTGGGGCGCGGCGGTTCGAGCGCTTGCATCCTGCGGAGCGCCATTCGCTGCCCCCGCAGTCTGCGCCGGCATGGCTGCCGACAGCATTCCATAAACACAAATGAGCGCCATTCCTCGCTGCAAGAAAGTGGTCCCGGAAACATTCACGATGCGCTGACCTCCGCTGGCTGACCCAGTGTTGGATTGGCCGTATCCCCCACCACCCAGCCGTCTCGCATCTGTATGGTGCGACTCCCATAGGCGGCGTTCGCTTCCGAATGCGTGACCTGCACGATCGTCGTTCCCTGCTGATTCAACTCGCGAAACAGCTCCATGATTTCCTTGGCTTGCCCGGAGTGCAGGTTGCCGGTGGGCTCATCGGCCAGCAGCAGCGGAGGTTTGTGAATCACGGCGCGCGCCACGCCGACGAGTTGCTGTTGTCCTCCCGAAAGCTGGCTGGGATACAGATCTTTCTTGGCGACGATCTGGAAGCGGTCAAGGGTATCGGCGACTAAACTCTGGCGCTGATTGCGCGGAATGTCTTTATAAGAGAGCGGCAGGTCGATGTTTTCCTGCACCGTAAGGTCGTCGAGCAGGTGGTAACTCTGGAACACGACCCCAATATTCTTCTTCGCCAGCTCGCTGCGCTGCTTGCGCTTGAGATCGTGAACCGCCTGCTCGCGAAACCAGTACTCACCTTCCCACTGGTCGTCGAGGAGCGCCAGCACGTTAAGCAGAGACGACTTTCCCGCCCCGGACGGCCCCATGACGGTGATGAACTCTCCCTCGCGAATGTCGAGGTTCACCCGGCGCAGCACCCAGGTTCGTCCGGCGCCAGTCTTATAGCTGCGGTCGATATTTTTCAGTTGGATCATTTCACTCTCGTTTCATGAATCAAAAGTTCTATTCGTAGCGCAACGCTACGATCGGATCTGTCTTGGCCGCGCGGCGGGCCGGCAGCAGCGCCGACGCAAGCGCTGTTGCCGCGACCAGCACAGTCACCACAATCAGCGTCAGGGGATCGCTGCTCGAGATGCCGAACAGCTGGCTGCGCACCGCGTGCGTGAGCAGAAGCGAAGCCGGCAATGCAACCACTATGCTGATCCCCGCCAGCCACAATACTTCGACCAACACCATGCGGACGACGGAAGTGCGGTCGGCGCCGAGCGCGATGCGAATGCCGATCTCGCGCGTCCGTTGCGCGGTCGAATAGGCCAGGACGCCGTAGAGTCCAACGGCAGCCATGAGAACGGCTAGTACGCCAAAACTCGATGCCAGAATCGCGACCACTCGCTCGGCCGTCAGGTTATCGTCGATCTGTTCCTGCATGGTTCGGAAGGTGTCGAGAACCAGCTTGGAATCGAGCGTTTGCGTCGCGGTCCGGATGGTCGCCTCGGCGCTCTCCGGGGACTGCCAGGTGCGGACATAAAAAGTCATGGAGCGTGGATTCGCTTCCTGAAGATACGGAGTAAAAGTCGTCCGTGTGATTTCTTCCCGAACGCTGGCGTGCTTGGCGTCTTTCACGACGCCGACGATCTCGATGTCGGGCTTTACGCTGGTTCCGCCGCCCTTGCAGTAATAGTGGCCGACGGCCCGTTGCGGCTCTCCGAAATAGTGACGCGCGAAACTCTCATTGACTACCGCGACTTTGTGGGCTCCGTCGCGGTCCTGGTCGGTAAATTCGCGGCCTGCCAGTAACGGCATTCCCATGGCCGAAAAATAGCCGGGGCTTACCGTTGGCGATTCAACTTCCATGTTTTCATTCTCTTTTTCCGTGTAGCCGGCCAGGGTGATGTTGTTTTGATGGTCGTCATTCGCCAGTTCTGGATCGGTGGTACCGGCGACGGATCGCACGCCCGGCAGTCCCGCCAACGCATGCAGCACTCGCGTATGCAGATCGCGGGCTTGCTCCGGTGGATATCCCGCAAGCGTCGGCTCAATGCCGAAAGTCACCAGATGATCCGTTTCAAAACCCACATTCAACGACTTCAGATTGTGCAGCGTGCGCACGAACAGGCCTGCGCCCACCAGCACGAGAATGCTCAAACCGATCTGGACTGCGACGGAGATCCGGCGGAAACGCAGCGTCCCGCCGCCGGCCGTCATCGCCTGCTGCTTAAGGGCCGGAGCCAGATTCGGACGCCAGAACTGGACCGCTGGAGCGAGACTGAAAATCACACTGACCAGCAGCGCCAAGGAGAAATTGAATAGCAGAATCCGCAAATCCGGGTGCGAGGAAAACGGGAGATCTCCCGCCGTGCGGCTCCAGATCATGTTGATAAGCCACGAAGAAATGCTGGGCGCAATCGCGATTCCAAGCGCACCGCCCGCGAGCCCAAGCAGCAGTCCTTCGACTAATAGTTGCTGCAGCACACGCGCGCGCTTCGCGCCCAGCGCATAGCGCACCGACATTTCGCGAATGCGCCCCGCCGCCCGCACCAGCAAGAGACTGCCTACGTTGGCGCACGCCATGAGCGCTACCAGACCAACCATGGCCATGATGATCAGCAGCGGTTCCTGCACGTCGCTGCGCAGCGGGGAGAATCCCCTGGCTCCGTCGCGCACGAACAGATGCGATTTCGTCAGGAAGCTTTCCTTGAAGCTGTCCGAGCTATGCTCCCGCTGTTTCAATTCGTCGGCGCGAATCGAATACCAGAGCGGATTAATGCCCGCTTCGGCCTGCTCGCGGGTGATTCCGGGCTGGAGTTTTCCAACGATGTTGAGCCATCTGGAGGTGCGCAACTGAAGGTCGGTGATTCCAGGCATGATCTCGGCCTTCATCGTCATGGGCACAAACAGGTCGGGAGTGTCGCCCATGACCGCACTATGAAAGCCGGGCGGCGCGACTCCGAGGATGGTGAAGGGGTGGCCATTCACCAGAATGCTCTGGTTCACTACCGCCGGATCGGAGCCAAAGCGGCGTTGCCAGTAGCTGAAGCTCAAGACCAAGACCGGATTCGCGTCCGGCACTACGTCATCGGAGGCCACCAACACGCGGCCGAGTGCGGGTTGCACGCCCAACACATCGAAATAATTTCCCGAGACCAACTCGGCTCCCACCAGCTCAGGCTGATTACGCCACCGCACTCCGACCTGTGTCCAGTCGGTGGCGATCAGTCCGCTGAACACGGAGTTGCGGTCGCGGAGGTCGCGGTACATGGGATACGAAAAGTAGTAATTCTCGTCCGTGCGAGAGCTGGTGTGGCCGTCGAAGCTGCCCGTCGATTGCAGAATCACGAGGCGATCGGCATCCTTCACCGGCAGGCGGCGCAGCAGGGCCTGATCGAGCAGGCTGAAGATTGCCGTGTTGGCGCCGATGCCGAGCGCCAGCGTGATGATTGCGACCGCGGCAAAGCTCGGCGCTCTGCCTAACTGCCGCAGCGCGTAACGAAAGTCCTGAGTGAGTCCGGTCATCATCAGTGTTAGTTTCAACCTCCTATTCGTAGCGCAGCGCCACCATGGGATCGACCTTCGCCGCTCTTCGTGCTGGAATGAACGCTGCGACAACGCCGGCGAGCGCGACTGCCGTGCAAACCAGCGCCAGCACTACAGGGTTGCGCGAACCCGTGCCATACAACATGTCCTGCAAGACGGACGCGGAAATCAGCGCGGAGGCGACGCCAAGCACAATTCCCGCCCCCAGTAGGATGGCCGCGTCCCGCAACACCATGGTCAGTACCGCGCTGCGCTCTGCTCCCAGGGCCATGCGCACGCCAATTTCACGCGTGCGCCGCGTCACCGAATAGTTCATCACGCCATAAAGGCCGACCACCGTCAGAACCGATGCCAGCCCGGCAAACGTGCTCAGCAGGATGGTTGCGAATCGCGGCTGCGACAGCTCGCTGGAAATCAACTCCCGCATCGTACGAACTTCGGTGACGGGAATATCCTTGTCCATCGCCGAAACGATTTGCTGGACGCTCGTGGCCAGGCTTGCCGGATCGAGCGACGTGCGCACGACCGTGTAAAGGCAACACCAGTTCGGCAGTTGCGCGGCCGGAAGATACATGGCCGGACGCATGTCGCGTTGTGTCGTTTCGAGCCGGATGTCACCGACCACGCCCACGATTTCCCTCCACGGCGGCCCGCCTGGCGTGCCATTGCCGGCGCCCGGCTTCAGCTTCTTGCCCAGCACCTCCTCGCCGGGAAAAAACTTCTCCGCAAACGCCTGATTGACCAGCATCACTTGCGGAGACTTCATGTCGTCGCGCTCGGAAAAATCGTGCCCTT
>JBELAE010000009.1:0-28582 GCA_049509155.1 Candidatus Sulfotelmatobacter sp. | reverse complement strand
TCATGCACGACGGCAAATGGCGTAAGATAAAAGTGAAGCTGCTGCCACCGAAAGGATTGCCGCCTCTAAGGGTGTATGCCAGGACGGGATATTACGCGCCTGCGGAGTAAGGCCGCCAGGTTTCTGTTTCTCTTCACGTGGGTGATTTTGGCCGGTGCATTGTGGACGCTGCCGGCCCATCCGCACCCTGCCCCGCCACAGAACGAGAGTAAACCAGCAACTCCACCCGGCGCAGCGCCCGGACCTGAAACGACTGCCGCTCCTTCCCCTGTCACCCCTGCGCCTGTGCCCCCTGCGCAAACCCAAGATAATCAAGACAAGCAACTCAACGACCAGGGAGTCTTTGTCTTTCGCAAAGACGTGGACGAAGTGCTGCTCTACGCCACGGTGGTTGATGATAAGCAGCACATTGTCACCAACCTCGACCGCAGCGCCTTCACGGTTTTTGAAGATGGGAAACCGCAGAACATCATCTCGTTCCATCACGTGGACATTCCGGTGGCCATGGGCATTGTGATCGACAACTCGGGGTCGATGAAGGAGAAGCGCGCCAAGGTGAACCAGGCTGCGCTGAATCTGGTGCGGTCGAGCAATCCGCGGGATGAAGTCTGCATCGTGAACTTCAACGACGAATATTATCTTGACCAGGACTTCACCAACGATCTGCTGAAACTGAAAGAGGCGCTGGAGAAAATCGACCCGCGCGGAGGCACGTCGCTCTATGACGCGGTCGTGGCCTCGGCCGAGCATCTAAGACGGTTCGCTCACCTGGAAAAAAAGGTCCTGTTCCTGGTGACCGACGGCGAGGACAACGCGAGCACCGAGACGCTGGAGCAGGCGGTGAAACATTTGCAGGAAGAAAACGGGCCGTCGGTGTACACCATCGGAATTCTGGGGGATGAAGAGCATCCTAAGCGGGCCCGGAAGGCGCTGGAGATCATCGCGCAGCGCACGGGCGGGATTGCATTCTTCCCCAAAACGCTGGATGAGGTTGACGCCATCAGCCGGACTGTCGCCAGTGACATCAGGAACCAGTACGCCATCGGCTACAAGCCGACCAATCCCCGGGGCAACGGCGGCTTCCGGCAGATTCGGGTCGAGGCCAAGTCAGCCAAGGGACACGCCAAGATGACAGTGCGCACCAAGAGCGGGTACTATGCGGGTGCGCAGCCGGCGTCCGGCGGCGCGAAGTAAAGGGCTTACTGCCAAACATCAGCCGCCTTGTATTCAAGGCAAATTATTCAAGCAAAGTTCTAATCGTGACAACGTTCGAATCGTGAGACTCTCAAGATGTTAGCGATGCGGAGGAGGCATCAGAATGGGCGAAAGCGTGAACGCGGAATTCGATTGGGTGACGGAGCGGTCGCTGTGCTCACTGGCGAGGGTGTTTGAGCGATTGGGGCTGGAGATTCAGCAAGATGTTGACACGCGCAATGCCATGCGTCCGGCGATCCCCCAGTTTGGATTTGAATACGCGTTCGAGATGGTCGGCGATGAGAAGAGCTTCACGGTGCATCTGCACGCTTACAAAGTCCACAAGTCTGTAAGCTTCACGCTCGCCGACGGGCACATCGAAGTGCAGGACGCCAATGCGAAAGTTTTCCACGCGACGGTTGGATTGAACGATGCCGGGGCGTGTGTGCTCTATGTAGACGGCAAGGAACGCAGTTCATGGCATGTACGAAAATTGGCTCTGGATCATCTTTTTTTCGCCATTGTTTAGTCGTTTTGAGATTTTTCAAGGAACTGCTTCGTCTGCGACGCCATTGTCAGTGCGTGCCGAACGGCACGGTGACAATCAAAGTGGTTGTTGTCGGACCTGCGGCATAGGTCCATTCGTGCACGGCTTTCATGGCCGATTCGCCCAGGATCGGATTGCCGCCCAGCAAAGACACGGTCTCGACGTTTCCCTGGGGCGAGATGACAACTTTTAGACGGACAATACCGCTGATACCGAGCTGGCGCAGGGTTTCCGGATATTCCGGCTGGATCTGGGTCAACAGGGCACGGCCAGAGTGGCTGGTTTCGGCAACCACTTCCAGAACTTTCACGCCCTCGGTGCTGGCGGAGGCGCTGACATATCCAATCGCGCCCCTGGTTTTGGCCACGTAAGCTACGACCTCGGCGTCGGAGTTAAATGACCTTGGCATAGATGACCTGCCGGTGAAAACCAGGGCGCCGTAGTGGTTTTGTAATGACTCGCTGCTCACTCCGAGAAAATCCTTGAGGAAGATCTTGTGTGCCGGACCGGACCGTTCGAATACGGGCTCGACATGCGAGCCATCCTTGAGAGAGTCGGTTTCGGCCAGGAAGATGCCTCGGACCTCTGCCGGCGAAATGAAATCGGATCTGACGCTAGGGTTAGCGACGATTTTCAGGTCGGCCGCGAGCGAATGCGGAGCCAGACTCAAGGTCAGCAGGGCCGAAGCGAGCAATGTAGTTCGATAGCGCATGTCAGAAGCCGATCGTCCTTCCGAATCGTCCGTCAGAAATTGAACCCACCCTTGACCACCAGGGCATTGGTATTAGGATTCAATCCCTGCGGATTATTTACCAGGTAGAATCCATCCGGGTAATCGCCCGGGAGCCCGACCCCGGCCATGAAATGACCCTCGATCTTCAGGTTGAAGAAGCGGTTGATATCGATTCGCCCGGTAACGACCTTGTCGTTGATGTGGCCAGTTCCGGCGGGCTCAACATCGGACAAAGGAAAACCAATCCAGTAACGGGAGTAGTAGGAGGCCAGTTGCACGCGTTTCACAATCCGGTAGGCCCCGCCTACATACCAGGCGTGAAGATTGACCTGGAATTCGCTGACGTTCTTCACTCCGTTGTCATCCCACGCGCGACGGAACTCCGCGTCGATCAGCAGCTTCTTCCAGGAATATTCGCCGTAAACCTGATTGATCCAATCCGCGTTATCGGAAGCTCGGATCGGGATCGGGCCAGAGGGAAGGTTGACGGTGTACGAAGAGGTGGAGTTCTGATTCTCGCGGGATGCGCCGATCAACAGGCCCTTGAGCGGAGCTTGCCAGCGCAAGTCGGCCCCGTATTGCACACCGCCGATGCTGCCGAAAGTAAGATGATCACTCTCAAGCAAATAGGCGTATCCGCCGTGCGCTCCCTGTTCATGGTAGCCGCCGTAAGCCGTGTAGGAGAGCTTGCCGTATTTCGCCCCCAGGGAGATGTCGCCAAAAACGTCGCCGCCGTCGTGGGCGAGGGTGGCGTCGCGCAAGTCGATGGGATAGATGCTCTGCGGGAGCAACGCATAGGGATGCAGGAAGTCGAGATCCTGGGTGTCGGTGTAGAGGCCGAGGACGGTTTTGACCCGGCCCCCGCGGAAGCCAAGCCAGGGCTTGAGTTTGTACTGTGCGTAAGCCCAATCGAGCTGGGGATACCACTTTCCCAGGCCGCCCAGATTGCGGTCGTAGAGTTGCGCGCCGATGCGGAATTTGTCAGTCACCTGCATGGAAGCGTTCACGCCGAAATCGGTGAACTCACCGCTGCCGAAGTTCGAGGTCTGCATGGTGAGCCAGTTGTTGTCGTCGGTGTGTACGAATCCCTGCGAGGCAAAGCCGTGAATCTGGACCTCGCGGCCGTCGATCTTGAAGTTTTGTGCGCGCAGGCTGAGCGGGGCGAGGATCAGACAAAACAAAGACAGACGAACCGCACGCTGGCACATGTAGGCTCCTCCCGCGCAAGCTTCAAAATGGTGATCGGCAAACGGGTGGAAGACTTCAGCACTTACTGGAAACAAGAAAGGGCTGGATGACTTCGGTACTGTCGAAACCGTTCTGCCATGCCGTCGGCAATTGACGAGTTTCCTGTCTGCCCGTACCCTGTAAGGTGCCTTCGAAAACTTCTGAAATGTCCCGCCTGCGCGTTGCCGACGACATTACCCAGCTGGTCGGCGAAACTCCCATGTTGCGGTTGAAGCGGCTGGTTCCGGCCGGGTCAGCGGACGTGTTCGCCAAGCTGGAATACTTGAATCCTGGCGGCAGCGTGAAAGACCGGGCAGCCATTGGGATCATCCGGCGGGCGGAGCAGGAAGGGAAGCTTGCGCCCGGCGGCACGATTGTGGAGGCGACCGCGGGAAACACTGGCATCGGGCTCGCGCTGATCGGCGTGAATCGCGGCTACAAGGTGAGATTGTTTGTGCCGGAGCGCTTCTCCGAAGAAAAAGTTACGATCATGCGGGCGCTTGGCGCCGAGGTGGAGCGCACGCCGGATGCCGAGGGCATGCAGGGCGCCATTCGGCAGGCGAAGGCGCTGGTCGCCAGCGATCCCACGGCATTCATGGCGGGGCAGTTCGAGAACCTCGCGAATCCCGACTATCACTACGAGACCACGGCTCACGAGATCTTCGAACAGATGGACGGGCGAGTCGATGCGGTTGTGCTGGGTTGCGGCACCTGCGGCACCTTTTCAGGTATTGCCCGCTATTTGAAGGAGAAATCACCCGCGGTGCTGGCTTATGCTGTCGAAACGCAGGGATCGACGCTGGGTGGTGGCCAGCCTGGGCCGCACAAAGTGGAAGGGATCGGAACCAGTTTTACCCCCAAGACTTTTGACCGCTCGGTGTGTGATGAAGTGATGATGGTGATGGATGATGAAGCGTTCGCCACAGTTAAATCGTTGGCTGCACAGGAAGGCGTGTTGGCGGGATCGAGCGGCGGCGCGGCGGTGTTCGCAGCGCTGAAAGTTGCGAAGAAGCTGGGCGCGGGCAAGCGCGTGGTGACCATCATTCCAGATTCGGCCGAGCGGTATTTGTCGAAGAAGATTTTTGAAGGCGGAGTTTAGTGTCGTCTGTCTAGAACAGTCGCCACGGATTTTCGCGGAAGACACGGATGAAAAAAGAGAAACAATTTGGTTTTGCAACCCGCGCCATTCATTGCGGGCAGGAACCGGATCCCTTGACTGGGGCCGTTACCGTGCCCATCTACCCCACCTCGACCTACGTCCAGCAAGGAATCGGCGAGAACAAGGGATACGAGTATGCCCGCGTATCGAATCCCACGCGCACGCGGTTGGAGGAGAATCTGGCGGCGCTCGAAGGCGCCGTGGCGGCGCGAGTGTTTGGCAGTGGCATGGCCGCGATCAATGCGATTGTGAGCATGCTGAAATCGGGCGACCACGTGGTGTGCGGCAACGATTTGTACGGGGGCACGCCGCGATTGTTTAACCAGGTGATGGCTGGGTTCGGGCTGGAGTTTTCTTACATCGACACTACCGAGGCAGAGAACGTGGAGCGCGCCATCCGCAAAAATACGCGGATGGTCTACGTGGAGACGCCGACGAATCCGCTGATGCGCCTGAGCGACCTGGCAGCCATCAGCCAGATCTGCCGGCGCAAGAAAGTTGCGCTGGTGGTCGACAACACATTTATGTCTCCGTATTTCCAGCAGCCTTTGGCGCTGGGCGCGGACATGGTGGTGCACTCGACCACGAAATTTCTGAACGGCCACAGCGACGGCCTGGGCGGAGTTGTGATGTGCGCCAAGCAGGAGCACGCTGACCAACTGGCATTTCTGCAGAAGGCGGCGGGCGCGATTCTTTCTCCGTTCGAGTGCTGGCTAGTGCTGCGGGGAGTGAAGACGCTGGCCGCGCGCATGGAGATTCACGACCGCAGCGGGCGGATCGTGGCCGATTTTCTGTCGAAGCACAAGAAAGTGAAAGCCGTGTTCTATCCTGGACTGCCGGATCATCCGCAACATGCCCTCGCAAGGCGGCAAATGACCGGCTTCGGCGCGATGATTACGTTTGAGACCGGGTCGCAAAAAAACGCGAACAAGATGCTGAAGAAGGTGCGCATCTGTTCGCTTGGGGAATCCCTGGGTGGCGTAGAGACTCTGATTTCGCATCCTGCGACGATGACTCATGCCGGGCTGGGCGCGAAGGGGCGCGCGGCGATCGGTATTAGCGATGGCATGGTGCGAATTTCTGTGGGGATCGAAGATGTGGACGACATTCTCGATGATCTGGATGCGGCGCTGAACGCGATTTAAGAAAACTTCTTTGCCACGGATTCACGCGGATCAACGCGGATAAACCTTTCAGGAAAGAAACACGGGCGAACCCTGGGGCTGACGCTTTACGTCTGCAGCGAACTCGCCAGCCAGTCCAGATAGTCGGCCGCGCCATCCTCGACATTGACCGCGATGCACTCCGGCAGTTCGTAGGAGTGCAACTCGCGAATGGCATCGCGCACTGCGGGAAATCTCTCTGCCGTCGTCTTGATGAGCAGCAGCCATTCCCGGCTTGATTCCATTTTTCCCTGCCAGCGGTAGATCGATTCAATCTGCGGGACGATGTTGACGCAGGCGGCGAGCTGGCGCTCCACCAGTTGGCGGGCAATGTTTCGGGCTTCGTCTTCAGACCCGGCTGTGGAGAGGACGATTCGTTTGTCAGTCATATAGAATCACACGTCAGTAAAATCGCACGTCGGCTTGACGATCGGCTTCGAGCCATCAACTTTCAGCCTGCCGATAGAGAGATTAGCATCTCGTTGCGACGGAATGAGGGTCGAATATGCTCACGCAAATCAAGTTTGGCACATCGGGTTGGCGGGCCGTTATGGCCGAAGAGTTTACGTTTGCCAACATGCGGCGCGCCGTGTGCGGCATCGCGCGCTACGTGGCTGCGCAGAAACCGCAGGGAGAGCGGGGAAGAGCGCGGGTGATCGTGGGGCGCGATCCGCGGTTTCTGGGCGAGACCTTGTGCTCGATGGCGGCGGAAATTCTGACCGCGCACGGCATCACGCCGCTGGTGGTGGCCGAGCCCGCGCCAACTCCGGCATTTGCCTACGCCGTGATTCAGAATAAAGCCGACGGCGTCATCAATTTCACCGCCTCGCACAATCCACCGGAATATAACGGTATCAAGTTTTCAACCCCGGATGGCTGCCCGGCTCTGCCCGAGGTCACAAAGAAAATCGAAGCGGAAATCATCGCCGGTGACGCTGTGCCTGATGGAATTGGCCACGCCGCGGTTCCCGCGGACGTGCGTGCGAACTTGCCCGCGGAAACGCTTGATCCCAAGCCGGCATATTTGAAACGCCTTAGTGAAATCATCGACCTGGAAGTGATCCGCAAGGCGAACCTGCGCGTGGCTTTCGATCCCATGTGGGGCGCGGCTCGGGGATACTCCGACGAATTGCTGCGCGGCGCCGGCGTGCAGGTTGCTACGGTGCACGATTACCGCGACGTGCTGTTCGGCGGACACGCGCCGGAACCCGATGATCATCTGCTGGAAGACCTGCGTGTGAAAATGCGCGAGACCGGAGCCCAGATCGGCATCGCGACCGATGGTGATGCTGACCGCTTCGGCATCGTCGATTCCGACGGAACTTTCCTGCAGCCGAACTACGTGATTGCTCTGCTCTTCGACTATCTGGTCGAGAGCCGGGGATGGAAGAATGGCGTGGCCAAGTCGGTCGCGACCACCAATTTGATCAACGCGCTGGCTGAGAAACACGGCGTGGAGCTGCACGAGACGCCGGTGGGCTTCAAATATATCGGCGAACTCATCATGCAGGATAAGATCGCCATCGGCGGGGAAGAGAGCGCGGGGCTGTCGATTCGACATCACGTTCCCGAGAAAGATGGCGTGCTGGCTGGCCTGCTGTGCTGCGAAGCGGTTGCGCGCCGAGGCAAGTCTCTGGGCGAACAATTGAAGGCGCTATGTAACCAAGTTGGTTCCTATTACCCGGAGCGGCAGAACTTCCGCTTGACCGCCGAGGTCAAGGCGAAGTTCACTGAGAAGCTGCGGCAAGATCCGCGGGAGTTCTGCGGCCACCCGGTTGGCAAGGTGGTGCGCACGGACGGATTGAAGGTGGTATTCAGCGATGGGTCGTGGGTCTGCTACCGGCTATCGGGAACCGAACCCGTGGTGCGCGTTTACACGGAAGCGCGCAGCGAGAAAGGCCTGGAGAAACTGAGCACGGCCGCGAAGCACTGGATTTTCGAGTAATTGTATTTTCCGGAACTACGGCATGAAGTTTCGTAAATGAAGTTCTCACCATGAAGATGTTTTCTAGAATGAAGAGATTTCCGAGTCCGGAAGACGGACTGCGCGCTATGGTCGACCACGCCCCGCAGGCGGAAGCGTTTGCGGCTTCGTGGATTGAGCGGGCGCGTCCGCTGGTGATGCGCATCTATGCCCTGCGCCGCCGCATCGCTACGATTGCGGTGGCCGTGCTGGCCGCGTCGTTGTTTGTTCATGTTATGTTCGGCGCGAATGGGATGGTCGTCTATAAGCAGAAACGCGCCGAGTACGAAGCCCTGCAGAAGCAAATCGCCCAGGTGCAGCAGGAGAACGAGCGCTATACCCAGCAGATCCAGGGCCTCAAGAGCGATCAGAAGTCCATTGAAAAAGAGGCGCGCGAGCAATTGGGGTACGCCAAGCCGGGAGAATACGTTTATGTGCCGCCGAGTCCGGCGAAACCCGCGCCGACGGTCAATCGCTCCGCGCAAAAATAACGCGTTAATTTTCTCGACCTGCAATTTCTAAGTATCTTGTTCGCTTCTGGGCTGACAATCCCCGCGCGATTCTGTGGTATATTTCCGATGCCTCAATTACAAGCGAGCGAGGGATTGGCTGTGCCCGGAAGGGCCGGCACGATTTTCGTCGCACGTGCTTGATGTGGGGCCCGCAATTAGAACTTCAAAAAGGAGAACAACCGGCCATGAGAAAAGTTCTGCTGATCTGTCTAGCGTTAAGTTTCGTGTTTGCCTTGTCGGCGATGGCGTTCGATGACATGGGCAAGAGTATGACCGTCAACGGCTGGGTCGCCGACGCAAAATGCGGCGCCAAGATGGGCAGTGCGGCGGGCGCGGCCTGCGCTCAGAAGTGCGTAACTGCCGGTGAGAAGATGGTCATCGTTACCGATGGCGATTCGAAGGTGCTCGCGGTCGACAATCAGGACGCCCTGAAGGGTCATGCGGGCCATCACGTAGCGGTGACCGGCACCATGGGAAAAGATAGCATTCACGTGGCCAGCGTCAAAATGCTGTGATTCTTTTCACGGCTTGAAGCAGGCGAATCCAAAAGATTGAGGGCGGCGACGAGCCGCCCTTTTATTTTTGTGGGAAGAGATGAAGAGACCGGCGAGAGTCTACCTCACTACGCCTTCCAGCGGCGAACTTGCCGTGGCGTACAACTTCTTCGGCATGCGGCCTGAGAGATAAGCCAGGCGTCCCGCCAGCACCGCGTGGTGCATGGCTTCAGCCATGAGAACGGGATCCTGCGCGGCGGCGATGCCGGTGTTCATGAGCACCGCGTCTGCGCCGAGTTCCATGGCGATCGCGGCATCTGAGGCCGTGCCCACTCCGGCGTCGACGATCAACGGCACACCGGTGATCATCTCGCGCAAAATGCGGATGTGGGCCTGGTTCTGAATTCCCATGCCGCTGCCGATGGGCGCGCCCAAGGGCATGATCGTGGCTGCTCCCGCATCGATCAGACGCTTGGCAAACACGATATCGTCTGACGTGTAGGGCAGAACCGTGAAGCCTTCTTTCACCAGCACGCGCGTGGCTTCAAGCGTGGCCTGCACGTCGGGATAAAGCGTGGCCTGATCGCCGATCACTTCGAGCTTAACCCAGTCCGAGAGGCCGACTTCGCGTCCCAGGCGCGCAGCGCGGATGGCCTCATCGGCGGTGTAGCAGCCGGCGGTGTTGGGCAGCAGAAAATATTTCTTGGCGTCGATATAGTCGAGCAGCGATTCCTTGCTGCGATCGAGATTGACGCGGCGCACCGCGACGGTGACCATCTCCGCGCCGCTGGCTTCGAGGGCACGCGCCGTTTCCTGGAAGGATTTATATTTTCCCGTGCCGACGATCAGGCGCGAGCGGAAGGAGCGGCCGGCGATAGTCAATGAGTCCGACATGGAAACATTGTAAGTTCTTTGTGTGAAATGGTGCCAGCAAAAGTCCCGCACTTCCCACCCCAAGAATGGGGGGCGGATCGTTTGCAGCCGTTCGAGTCCGCGGACAATCAATCTGGATCTTCGTTGACTTCGTCAGGTTCTCCCGCGGTTTTCAGGACGTACCCGAGCGCGCCGCAGGCTGCCGCGATTCCGAGACCTATCATCTCGGCGAGGATTCGGTCTATTTTCCAAAATTCGCTGATCATCCGGCCCCCACTAAGAATGAGAAGCCACCAAGCACGAACAAGAGCCAAGAAAATCCTCGCAGCAGAAGCTTCACGAACGATTCCATCGAAGTGTCCATCGGTGTGGCACTCGGCAGCTGCTACTGCGCTGCCGTTGCTTCGGCTTGTGTGTACAGTTCATCGATTTGTTTCTTGTAGCGCTCTTCGATGACGCGGCGTCGCAATTTCATGGTTGGCGTCAGGGCGCCGTTGTCGGCGGTGAATTCGTCGGCTACGAGCATTACGCGCTTCAGCTTTTCGAAGCGCGCCAGATTTGTGTTGATGGCCTCGACGATGCTTTCGTAGAGCGCCTGCACTTTGGGGTCGGCGATCAGTTCGGCCCGCGAGGTGAACGGGATGCTGTTCTCGCGCGCCCACTCTTCCAGCGGGCGAAAGTTTGGAGATATCAGCACCGCCGGAAACTTGCGCCGGTCGCCGATAATGGCGGCAGTTCCCACCAGCGGATTCAGTTTGAGCGAATTCTCGATGGGCTGCGGCGCGATAAATTTTCCGCCGGATGTTTTGATGAGATCTTTCTTGCGGTCCGTCACCGAAAGATATCCATCGGCGTCGATGTTGCCGATGTCGCCGGTTTTGAACCAGCCGTCGACCAGTGCGGCCTTCGTTTCTTCCGGCCGGTTCCAATAGCCTTTGAAAACCGACGGACCCTTCACCAGGATTTCTCCGTCTTCGGCAATGCGAACTTCAAGGTTCGACAAAATCTTGCCCACGGTTCCGATGCGGTGATTCAACGGCGTATTCACCGCGATCACCGGCGAGGTTTCCGTGAGGCCGTAGCCCTCGTGAATGCGAATGCCCATCTTGGCGTACCACTCGGCAAGTTCCCGCCCCAGCGGCGCGCCGCCCGAGATGAAAGTCTCGATCCGCCCACCCATGCCCTCGCGAATCTTCGAAAACACCAGGCGATTGGCCAGCTTCCAACTGCGCGAGGTAGGAGTTTTTCCGGCGAGGATCTCCGGCTTATGGTCTTGTCCCACAGAAACGGCCCAATCGTAAATGGCGCGCTTGGGCAGGCCTTTGGCTTTCTGCTCCGCCTGCGCATAGATTTTTTCGTAGACCCGCGGCACCGCCACGAAGACAGATGGCTGCACTTCCAGCAAGCTGGCGGGCAGACGGTCCAAGAACGGGCAATAAGCCAGCGTCACGCCGTGATAGAGCATGGAGAAATCGACGTGGCGCGCGGTGATGTGGCAGAGCGGCAGAAACGAGATGCTGATGAGCCCGGGCTGCATTTCGAAACCCTGAAGCGAGCACGAAATATTAGACGCAATGTTGCCGTGGGTCAGCATCGCCCCTTTGGAAGTGCCTGTCGTTCCTGAGGTGTAGACAATCGTAGCCAGATCGTCGGGGCCGATGGAGCGCGCCTTGGCTTCGAGCTCTGGGTCGAGATTGCCGGAACCCTGCGACGTAATCTGGTTCATGCTTACACATTGGCCCGCGAACGGGGCGAGATCTCCGTTGAACTCTACCGGATCCATGACCACAACTTTTTCAATCTGCGTCTGGGGCAGGATCGACACGATTTTGTGCAGCTGCTGGTTTGACGACAGAAAGATGGCCCGGCAGCCTGAGTCATTGAGCGCAAACGCTGTCTGTTCGGCCGTGAGCGTGGTATAGAGCGGCACGGTGACGGCCCCGAGCAGCAGGCTCGCCATGTCGGCCATGGGCCACTCGGGACGATTTTCGCTGAGTATGGCAATGCGATCTCCCGGTCGAACGCCCCAGGCATGCAGGGCGCGGGCGGTTCGGGCCACGCTTCGGCCAAACTCGCAGGAGGTAATCGGCAGCCACTTCCCGGCCTCGTGGTAGAGCATGATGCGGTCAAGATCGCGTTCGACGGCTGCGAAGAAAATGTCGTTGAGAGTGGCGATGCTCATTGCGTCTTTCAGGGTCTAAGCGCGAACCAGGGTTTAAGCGCGAACCAGTTCGCGAAACTGCTTCGACTGAACTTTACTGTTTTGTGAGCTGTTTGGGCAATGCGAAAGGTCGCCAGGCGGGGTACTGGGTTGCTTCCGGGGATTGCAGAGGTCCTTCGCTCCGTCGTTCCGCTCAGGATGACAAGGCTCAGGGTATTTTTTCTCCCCTCAAGTCTGCCACCGCCAGGCCCTTCCCGCACCCAGGAAACTAAACCGTCTCTATTGTGTTTACACAGATGCCGGTAAAATCTACGGCATACGGATTTCTTATTCCGCGGGGGCGGAGATATGAAAACGCGCAGAGTGTGGGCTGGGATTGTTCTGCTGGCTGGTTTTGCATTTGCGCTGCAAGTTTCGAGCATCGCGAGAGCGCAGGATGATGCGAGCGTTCAAAATCAGGACCAGAGTCAAGATCAAAGCCAGGATCAGGATCAGAGCCAGGATCCTCCCGGCCGCGTAGCGCGGCTGAACTTTTTTCAAGGCGACGTGCAGTTTCGCCCGGCGGGCGAAGACGACTGGGTCACGGCGGTTCCCAATCGCCCCATGGTCGCCGGCGACGATTTGTGGGCGGACGAGGATTCCCGGGCCGAAGTTCATGTTGGCTCGGCAGCGATCCGCCTGGGCACGAAGACCGGAATCACTTTCCTTGCGCTCGACGACCGCACTACGCAGATTCGCCTGGCGCAGGGATCGCTCATTCTGCGCGTGCGCCACGTCGATGATGACGACACCTACGAGATCGACACGCCGAACATCGCGTTCAGCCTGCTGCAGCCCGGCGAGTACCGCGTGGATGTGAGCGAGGACGGAAGCCAGACCGTCACCACCGTCTGGCACGGCCGCGGCCGGGTCACCGGCGGCGGCTTTACTTACACCGTGGTCGCGAATCAGTCCGCCACTTTCAGCGGCAGCGACCATCTCAATTATGACCTCGGCCAGCTTCCCAACCAGGATGATTTTGATAGCTGGGCCTTTGACCGCGACACTCACGAGGATGACGCCGACTCCGCTAATTATGTTTCCCGCGAGATGACCGGCTACGAAGATCTGGACGACAGCGGCGACTGGAGTTACGTGGCCGGCTACGGTCCATGCTGGCGGCCGCGCGCCGTCGCCGTGGGCTGGGCCCCGTATCGCTTCGGTCACTGGATCTATGTTGGACCGTGGGGCTGGACCTGGGTGGAGAACGAGCCCTGGGGATTCGCGCCATTTCACTACGGGCGCTGGGCATTCGTAAACAACGGATGGTTCTGGGTGCCTGGGCCGGTCGTGGTGCATCCCATCTGGGCGCCAGCGCTGGTGGCGTTCGTGGGCGGCGGTGCGGGCTTCCGTTTCTCGGCTGGTGTTGGAGTGGGATGGTTCCCGCTGGCTCCGGGTGAAGTCTATCTCCCTGGATATCGGGTGAGCCGAGCCTACGTGAACCAGGTGAACATCACCAATACGACGGTGAGCGCTACGCAGGTGACGAACGTCTACAACACTGTGATCGTCCACCGAACGGCTGGAAACAACATTACTTACGTCAATCAGCGTGTGACCAACGGCGTGACGGTGGTATCGCGGGATGCGTTTGTGAACGCGCGGCCGGTGGCGCAGAACGTGATGAGAGTGGACGCGCGTGAAATCGCGGCAGCGCCGGTGAGCCACGTAGTCGCGGCCGAACCGATCCGCAGTAGCGTGTTGGGCGCGGGGCGCCCGGTCACGGTCAAGCCGCCGGCAGCGGTGATCAGCCGGCCTGTGGTTGCGGTGAGGACGCCTCCTCCTCCGCCGCGTCCGATTGAGCAGCGACAGACGCAAGCTGGAGGACACCTGAATCAGCAAGCGCTCGTGCGTCCAGCCGGAGCGTCGCAACCGGCGGCGGTCAACCAGACTCGTCCGCAGCAATCATCGCAAGAGCCATCATCGCAAGGCGGCTTCCGGCCGTTTACTCCGCCCGGCGGCAACGGCCAGGTAAAGCAGATGCCGCAAACGCAGCCGCGCGTGTACGAGCAGCAGGGCAGCTCGGGCGAGGACCGGCCCGAGGATCGAAATGGCCAGGTGACGAATCGTGATCCTCAGACTGGGAAACGGGATTTTACTCCGCCACAGCAGCAAAATTCTTCGCAGGAGACTCATCCGCTGGTGAAGCAGACGCCGCCGGTGCAGGAGCGCAGCCCGCAGCAGGAGCAGCAGCAGGAACAGAAGTTCAATCAATGGCAACAGCAGCGGCCGGCTTCTCCGCCGCCAGCTCCGAGACCGGCGCCACAGCCGCGGCCAGCCCCACCGCCCGCCGCGGCGCCGCCTGCAAAGAAGTGACGTTGACGCGGACGCTTTTCTTGCGATGTGATAGGGTTCGCATGAGATGCGCGGCGGACCACACAAACAGCAGGGCAAACGCCGGGAGAAGCGCGGGCTCTCCCGGCTATTTTTTTCGGCGGAGCGCTTTTTCTCGCCGAACAATCATCGAAATAAAGTGATCGAAGCGAAGATTGAAGAGAAATGATCGAAGCCAAGCGTCCCACGATGAACTGGATGGATGTGCTGTGGCTGGTGTTGCTCGCCGCACTAGCCCTGCTGCCGCCCGTGCAGGAGGTCCACAAGCAACTAATCCTGCTGGCGTTTGGTGTGATCCAGTTGAGCGAGGGCTGGCTGATTGCGCGCGTGCCCAAGCGTGGTCCGGCGTATCTGGTTCTGCTGAAGATTGCTCTGGCGACGCTGCTGGTCGATCATACGGGCGAAATCCCCATCAACAGCTACTACTATCCCATCTACTATTTGCCTGCAGTTACCGCGGCGGAGTATTTCGGCCCGTGGGCCACGTTGGTGTGGACGTCGCTGGCCTCCGCGGCGTACTGCTCCTATCTTTATCCCGCTCTGCAGGAGTTCGAAATTACCCCGGAGGACTATGGACGACTTGCGATCCGCATTGTCTTTTTCTTTCTCGCGGCGATGGTCGTCAATCGCTTTGTGGTCGAAAACCGGCGGCAGACGCAGCGCTATCAGGAACTGGCCGGGACTCTTGCCGAGACCAATCGCCGCCTGGAGCAGGCGCAGGCCGAGGCGCGGCGTTCCGAGCGGCTGGCCGCACTCGGACAGCTTTCTGCGGGACTCGCACACGAGATTCGCAACCCCCTGGGTGTGATCAAAGGCTCCGCAGAAATGCTGACGCAAAAACTCGGGCAATCGAATCCACTGGCCACCGAGTTAGCGGGATATATTTCGACCGAAACCAACCGCCTCAGCGCGTTGGTGACACGCTTTCTGGATTTCGCGCGCCCTTTGCACGCCGATCTCACGCCCCAAGACATCACCGCCGTACTCGATCGCGCCTTGAACGATGTCGCACAGCTGTGGAAAGCCGCGCCCGTTCGCGTCGAGAAGGAGTACGAGTCTGGTCTGCCGCTCGTGCCGCTGGATGAAAGCCTGTGCGAGCAGGCCTTCTTGAACATTGTCCAGAATGCCTACGATGCCATGGGCGCGAGCGGTGGCGTGCTGCGCGTGAAGGTCAGGAAAGCTCGAGCGAGGGGGCGGGATGGTGACAATCTTGACGGAGTCGAAGTGCGCATCGAAGATAGTGGACCGGGCATTCCGCTGGAGTTGCGGGAACAGATTTTTAATCCGTTCGTGACCACGAAGAAAACCGGCGTCGGCCTGGGATTGTCGATCGTCTCAAAAATTATTGACGGACACCAGGGCAGCATTCGGATTGAGAGCCCAGATCATCCCTCCGGTGACGGGGCGCCAGTCTCGGGGGCGCGTTTCGTGATGTTTTTCCCCGCCGCCAGCGAGAACGCGGCGCTGGGATCAGCGGCTCATCTGGTGATCTCGTGAGAGGCCGGATCGAGGAAGACATGGAATCGAGGACGACGCGCCCATGCCGGGAATTCTGATCGTCGAAGACGAAGCGAAAATGCGACGCCTGCTCGAGTTGAATCTGGGCGAGGATGGATTCACTACCTTTCCCGCCGGCGATGCCGAGAGCGGTCTCAAGCTGCTGCGGGAGAATCCCATCGATCTGGTCTTGACTGACCTGAAACTTCCCGGCATGAACGGTCTGGAGTTTCTGCAAACCATCAAGCGCCAGAATGCCGCGCTGCCCGTGGTGGTGATGACCGCATTTGGCAGCGTCGAAACCGCGGTCGAGGCCATGAAGGCTGGGGCCAGCGATTATGTGCTGAAACCGTTTTCGCTGACTGAGATGCGGATGGTCATCCATAAGGAGCTGGATGTTCGCAACCTGCGCGAAGAAAACAGAACTTTACGCGAGGCGTTGGGCAAACGTTATGCGCATCCCAATGTTGTCGCCCGCAGCCCGAAGATGCAGGAAGTGCTGGCCACTGTGGAGCGCGTTGCTCCCACCAACGCGACCGTGCTTCTGGGCGGTGAGAGCGGCGTTGGCAAGGATCTGATCGCGCGCGCCATTCACGAGAAATCGCGTCGCGCCTCGGGACCGTTTCTTAAGATCAATAGCACGGCCATCCCTGAGAATCTTCTGGAGAGTGAATTATTCGGCTTCGAAAAAGGTGCGTTCACCGGAGCCGTTGCCAGCAAGCCGGGCAAGTTCGAACTAGCCGACAAGGGAACGCTGTTCCTCGACGAGATTGGCGACGTGCCTCCGGTAACGCAAGTGAAATTGTTGCGGGTGCTGCAGGAGCGCGAATTCGAGCGCCTCGGCGGCACGCGCACGGTAAAAGTCGACGTGCGTCTGATCGCTGCCACGAATCGCGATCTGCGTGCGGCGCTCGAGCAAGGCACGTTTCGCGAGGATCTCTACTATCGCCTGAACGTCGTGCCCATTGACATTGCGCCGCTCCGCGAGCGCAAGGAAGACATTCCCGATCTCGTGAGCTTATTCATTTCCCAGTTCAGCGGAGAATCGGGTAAGCCCGTGGAAGGTATTACGACTGAGGCTATGCAGATTCTGGTCAACTATCACTGGCCGGGAAATGTCCGCGAGCTGCAGAACATTGTCGAACGCGCGTGCGCGCTGGCGAAAGACAGCGTGCTCACTCCGGCCGACATTCATCTGGATACGCGCACCGCAAAAACTGCGAACGGCGCTGGAGGATTTCTTCCCGAGGGCATGACCCTGGAGCAGTGGGAAGACGAAATGGTGCAGGAAGCGCTGCGCCGCGCCAACGGCAACAAAAGCCAGGCCGCCCGTTTGCTAGGATTGTCACGCAATGCCCTGCGCTACCGCCTTTCGAAAATCGGCATCGCGGATGAAGGGGAGAAGGAGCCTTGAGACGAAAACCCTGACTTGAAGGATGAATGCTCCTGGGTGCTAAGATGTGTTCATGGCAAACACACGCAGCGCAACTCTCAGCATTCGTCTGCGGTCGGAGACGAAGAAGCGGCTGGCGAAGCTGGCTAGAGTATCCGGGCGAAGCTCTAACTTTCTCGTCTCTGATGCGGTCGAGTCGTACGTTGCCGACCAAGAGAGAATGCTGGCCGAACTCCGCCAGGCGGATCGCGAGGTGAAGTCCGGCCACTACGTTAAGCACGAAGACATGAGGGCGTGGCTGTTGTCCTGGGGAACGAACCGGGAGTTGCCGCCGCCGAAATGCGTCTGCGGCAAGCAACACGATGACGAGGCGCGGCGTTAGTGGAGATTGTCTGGTCCCACCGGGCACGAACGGGCTTGGAAGAAATTCGAGCGTATGTCGCCAAGGACAAACCTGACGCGGCCGGACGGTTGGCTACCCGCATCATTGCCGTAGTGGAGGCGCTCAAGAGTCACCCTAATCTGGGCCGCGTGGGAGCAGAACCTGGAATCCGCGAACTGGTAATTGGTGGCACTCCGTACATCATTTTATATTCCGTGAAGAGAACGCGGATCGCGATCATAACGATTTGGCATGGCGCACAGTCGAGAAAACGACGGAAGCGGAAATAATATACTCGATGCGACCAGCAGGAGCTAAAGTGAAAACCAAACTCTTAGGCCTTATGAGCTTATTGATGTGCATCCTCGCGGTGCCAAGCGTCTTCGCGCAGACCGTGAAGAGCGACTTTTTCAGAACTTCCGACGGAATCCGAATCCACTACATCGAAGCCGGAACGGGGCGTGCCATCGTTTTCATTCCGGGCTGGACCATGCCGGCGTGGATCTGGCAGAAACAGATCGATGAGTTCGCCAAGAAATATCACATCATTGCCGTCGATCCGCGTTCGCAGGGCGACAGTGACAAGCCGACCTACGGCCATCTGCCGGAAACTCGCTCGCGCGACTACAAGGAACTGGTCGATCACCTCGGCCTTAAGCAGCCGGTCCTGGTCGGGTGGTCGATGGCGTGCGGCGAACTGGTGAAATATGCCGAACAATTCGGCACTGACAACGTCGGCGGGTTGGTGCTGGTCGACGGATATCTCCCGGAAAAGCTCAGCCCGGAGGCGTTCGCCTTCATGTCGGGATGGATGAACCAGCTCCAGCAGGATCGTCAGAAACAAGCAGACGGTTTTGTTCGCAGTATGTACAACAAGCCGCAGCCGGAAGAATACCTGAAGCGTGTCGTCGACGCGTCGGTCCAGGTTCCGGCCGACACTGCCGCGGTGCTCATTTACGACATGATCGCGGTTAAGGATTTTTCGCCCGGCCTGGGCCGGATGAATCGACCGGTGATCTTTGCCTATCAGCCGGGTTCGCAGGCGACCGCCGACTTCCTGAAATCGAAACTGGGCGACAAGCTGCGCCTGGAAAAATTCGAAGGCGACGGCCATGCTCTGTTCGTCGACGATCCGGAGAAATTCAATCGGGTGCTCGAAGAGTTCATGAGGAGCCTACCCGGCAATTAGAAACTCTACTGAATTGTTGTTCGATATCCACAGGCCAAACCGTCGCGCCGATCAAGTTCCTCCAATTCGGCAAGTGGCCGAAAACCACCACTCTTGGTTGAGGTCGGCCAACTGCATCGAATGCGGCCTTTCAGCGCGGCGAAGTCATCGTTTTCTTCACTGAAAACAAGCGAGTTACAGTGGTGGCCCGCGGCCCGGTTTGGCACGGCAGTTGCCCATCGTTTTGGTAGATAGATTTCATCGACATGCGGATTTATACGGTTAGGGCCAGTTCGGAGAGGTGGGTTATGAAAAGCAAGTTGGTGCGAGGCACGTTCATAGCAGGGTTGGCAGTCTTAGTTTTGGCGCTATCAGGTGCGCTGTCGATCAGAGCTCTGGCGCAGACGACCCAGGAAACCCCAGCGCCCTCGGATCAGCCGAGCGCGCCCATGGAAATCGGACAGACTCAGCCAAACCAAGCCCAGCCGGGGCAACCTCAGCCGGGCCCGAATCAACCGGGGGAGGGGCAAGATCAGGCGGGGCCACAGGGACCAACGAGTGAAGGTCAACCCGCCGACGCACAGCCGACAGAGGCTCAGCCCGGTGGACCGTCTGGCGAGGCTCCGGCGAAGACGGACCAGGGTGTGGCGCGCGTCAGCTTGATTCACGGCGACGTGTCGACACAGCGGGGTGATTCGGGCGACTGGTCGGCAGCGGCGTTAAATCAGCCGGTTATGACTGGCGACAAGGTTTCGACTGGCAACAACGCCCGCGCCGAGTTGCAGCTCGACTTTGCCAACACTCTTCGCCTGGGCGCGAACTCCAAGGCTAACATCGCGAACTTCACGCACAAAGATATTCAAATTCAATTGGGACAGGGCCTCGCAACCTACACCGTATCGCGAGACAGTGAAGCCGAGCCTGAAATCGATACGCCGAACGTTTCGGTGCATCCCGCGCACAAGGATGGCGTGTTCCGCATCGAGGTGCGGCCGGATGGCGACACGCTGGTGATCGTGCGTCAGGGCGAAGCGCAGATTGCCACGCCACAGGGCAGCGCCGAAGTTCGCACGGGAGAAATGGCGACGGTGCGGGGCGACAGCAACTCCGCGCAATACAAAATTTCGCCGGCTCCCGATCGCGACGATTGGGATCGCTGGAACAGCGACCGCGATCACATGATCCGCAACGCCAGTTCGTGGCGTCACACCAATCATTACTACACGGGGACGCAGGATCTGGACGCTTACGGGCGCTGGCAGAACGTTCCCGATTATGGCGACGTGTGGGTTCCGAACGAGCCCAATGGCTGGGTTCCGTATCGCGACGGCAACTGGACTTATGAGCCTTATTACGGCTGGACTTGGGTGGGCTACGAGCCTTGGGGCTGGGCGCCGTATCACTACGGGCGCTGGTTTCCTTATGGTGGCGCATGGGCGTGGTGGCCTGGCCCGATATATGCTGGCGGATTTTACCGTCCGTTCTGGGCACCGGCTTATGTGTCGTTCTGGGGCTGGGGTGCGGGCTGGGGCTTCGGATTTGGTTGGGGTGGTTGGGGCGGCTTCGGCTGGCTTCCGATTGGACCTTGCGACTGGTTCCATCCGTGGTGGGGCGGATACGGCGGGCGGTTTGGTGTAGTCGGCTTCCGTGGCGGGTTTGGCGGGTATGACCGCTTTGGGGGCTTCGCTCCGCTGCACGCCGGGACGCGCTTCTCAAACATCGCGAACATTCATGACGCCCACGTTGGCAGGGCTCTGTCGACAGTGAACGCGGGACACTTCGGCGCAGGCCGGGTGACGGCCGCGGCGGCGACTCGCACACAACTAAGCGGCGCGCGCATGATGGCGGGCAACCTGCCCGTGGTTCCATCGCGGGCCAGCCTGTCGGCGAGCGGACGCGCGGCGGCACCGTCGACCGTGCGCAACGGTTCGGAGCATTTCTTCGGAACGGCGCGCAGTAGCGCTTCGCGGCAATCGTTCCAGCAGGAAACCGCCAGCCTGCGCCAGAGCATGGCGCAAAATCATGTCGGCGCAGTTCCGGCGGGCGGACGCGAGGGCGCGGGCGAATCCGCGTCGGCGCGCGGAACGTCTGCGCAGGGAACGAGTGGAGCGAATTCGATGGGGAAACCGAGCGCGGGGACTGCGTCGGCTGCCAACCGGGATGGATTCCGGCCGTTCACGCCGCCATCGCACAGTGACGCTGCGCGTGGCGAATCTAACGCATCGTCTGGTGGATCGTCTAACGGACAAGCGGAACGCGGCGGCAGTGGCAGTTACTGGAACCGGACCGCGCCAAGCTCGACGGGAACGCGTGGCGGTTCGTATTCGGACGGCTACGGGCGGGGATCATCCTCGGGAGAGCGCGGATCGTCCCGTCCGCAGTTGGACATGCGGCAGCCAATTGTGCGCAGTCCGTCCTATGGCGGTTCGCGTGGCAGCTACGGAGGATCACATAGCGCGCCCAGTGGCGGCCACGTAAGTGCACCGAGCGGTGGTGGACATGCCTCCGGCGGTGGTGGTCATCGCTAAAGTTAGAGAGGTTGCTGGCAACGTCTCTAGCAAGCAACGAGTTGCTGTAAACGAAGTGAAGACAGAGGCGGAGAAGGGCGTGCTTAGCGGCGCGCCCTTCTTTATTTTCGTGAAACGTTGCCGACTATGGCCGGGCGTAGGCCGGGCTGTCTGGGTCGGGCCGGTCATACTCGCGGCCGTATTTGTTTTTGTGAGCTTGTGCGAGATCAGTTTCGGTCAAGGTGAAGGTTCCGAGCGAAGTGTCTCCGGCTGACACCGTAATCTCGCGGCTCAGGGCGCGCAGCGCATCGGGCGCGACCGCGGAGTGAAACACCTGCACCTCGTACCGGCCGGGCGGAACGTTGGGAATGGTGAGGTCGCCACGCGCATCGGCGATGGCATAGTAGGGTGTGGCCAGGGCGATCACCACGGCGCTCATCTGCTCATGAATATTGCAGAAGATGAACGAGATGCCGGGTTTGTCGAATTGCACAAAGCGCGTGGTTCCGCTCTCGTAAAGTCCAAGATCGAAGCGCTTGCCCTCAAACAGCGAGAACACATTGTGAAAGAACGGATCGTGGTTGGGAAACTCCACCTTGCCGCCTACCGGGATCACCAGGAGCGAGGGGTGAAACATTTTGTCTTTCTGCACCAACTGCGGAATCCGAGACGGATCTTGTCGGGGGGCTTCCACCGCCGCGCTGATAGGAGTCAGCCAGACAACCGCTTCCGCAGCGTTTCCCCGATTTGCGCGGCCATTCTCCATAGGATGACCGCTCCGGGTAAGTTGCACGTGTGCTTTCAGCGACTGCTGGGCGGGCGAGCACACCGATACCGCTAGAGTAACGGAGAGCAACATTCCACGAACCATTCCACGAAATATCGCGCGCTTTATCAAAACAAAATCCCCACGGATAGATTGACCTGGTTGGTGCTGCTGCTGCTGTCGTAGATGGGGAAGGTGTGCAATCGCCGGAACTCCGCGGAAAGCAGCAGGTCGGAGCGAGGACGAAAGACAACATTTCCCAGAGCGCCACGATTGCGTCCCAGAATCGGGCCGAAGTTGTTCTCGTCATTGGCGAAGCCGCGTACATCGCCGGCAAAGGCATCGTCTTCGGCGATGACGCCGTTCAATTCGAGCTTGGGGGTCAATTGGAACTTCAATTGGCTCCATCCGCCCGCAGTGTTGAGGCCCCGGATCGGAGTGTAAGCCACAGCTGGGTTGCCGCCGTACACAATGGAAGTTCCGATCGCGCCGCCGAGTCCGCCAATGCCGCGTCCGCGGTAGAACTCACCCGAGAGACCCAGACGCCGAATAATAGGAATTTGCCAATCGGCCATTCCGGCATAGGCATCAACGAAGCGGTTCCAAGTCCAGTCCTGGCGGCCGTAGTAGCCGGCGACGCCGATGCTAAGAGGACGCTCCCACACCGGACGCGACCAAGCCGTGCGGAACGCATAAGCGGGCTGCCCGGACATTTCTCCAGCTTGAGCCGAACGATAGAACGGGTTGGAGGGATACTCCCAATCGAGATTGTCGAGAATTCCCGCCTGTACGGTTACGGTCTGCTGGTCGGAAACGGAGAAGCGGTGTTCGATGCGCAGTTGCGGCGTCCAGCCCCAAAGATTTCCGGCAAAGGCGAAGGCCGGCGTGGCCAGCGAAGCGAATGAAGTGGGCGATAGGGGCGAGATGAACAAGGCGTCCTGTCCGGCCACGACGGAAGTGTGTCCCCAGTCGAATCGCACGTCGGCGGTCTGCAGGCGGACGATTCCGAAGTTCACGCCGTTGCCGGTGGCGGGAAATCCTCCCGCGAAATCGAGTTGAACATTGGCCGAGGTTCTGGCTCCGCCGATGTTCGGGCCGAAGACTTCGAGGCCGATTTCCGACTGCCGCATGGTAGCTCCAAGAGTGGCTTGGGGCGAGCCCGCGGCGACCGGCTGAGAATAGTCTGGAAAGTCCAGGTTGTCAGAGCCGCCAACATTGCGGAAGGCGTTCATCAACACGATGCCGTGCAGCCGGGCGCGATACTTGGAAGCGCTCTCGACTTTGGTCTGGTATTGTTCGTCGATCTTCGATCCGATCAGCGAAGTGGATTCTTCCAGCTTCTGAACGCGTTCTTCGAGCGGGGGAATCGACGCGCCGGTTGTGCCCGATGCGATGGTGCCCGATGCCGCAGCGCCCGAGACGGCCACACCTGTGGAAATGCCCGATCCGTTCTCCGGCGAAGCAGCGGCCACTGTGGCGCCACTGGCGGACGTTGCGGGATGCTCCAGCAGCGCGCGCGTGGATTCGAGGTCGTGGCGCAACTGGTGCATTTCGGCACGGGACTCGGCATTTTCGGCGCGCATTTCTTCCACCAGACTGCGAAGTTGACGAACCTGATCCTGCAGGTCACGCACCGCGCTCGCGGTGTCGCCCGGCGCGGCGGCAGCAGCCGCGGGCGCTTGCTGAGTCCAGCCGAGTGCGCTGCATAAGACGAAAGCGGCGACCGCCAATGTGGCTCCGCGAGCAGAAATCGGAGCGGAAATCGGAACAGAAAGCGGAACCCCAAAATTCCTAAGCCTCTTCACACCGTCCTCCTACACCATCCAGGGTCATGATCCAGGGTCAGGCACTCGGCGAAGAGACGGATTGTGCCTATGGGCCCGGATGCGAAATCGAATTCTGTTGGGCATCATCCCGCTGCGCCGGGACCAGCGAGGACGCGTCCACGCCGGGCTCGTCGGAGTTGCGGGAAGCATCCTGCATACGCCCCGGCAGCCCGATCCGGAAAACCGTTCTGCCTTGCACCGTGCGTTCCACAACAACTTCGCCGCCGTGATCTTGCACGATTTTCAGCACCACCGCCAGCCCTAAGCCGGTGCCGTTCTCTTTGCCGTGGCTGACGAAAGGATGAAACAAGCGCTCGCGAATGGATTCGGCAATTCCGGGACCGTTGTCGGCCACGGAAATTGTAATGGAGCCCGCGACCTCAGCGGCCGTGACTTGCACCGTTCCGCCCATGGGGGGCGCGGCTTCGCAAGCATTCAAAAGCAAGTTATAGAGAGCACGCTCCAACTTGCGCTGATCAAACCATCCTGAAACCTGGGTTTGGCACTGCACTTCGATGGAGCGGGCGTGATGCCGGGGATGCAACCGCACAGCCAGCACGGACCGCTGAATAGTTTCCGAAACGTTGGCGTACGCGGGGCTCAGCGATTCGCGAGTGCGGGCGAATTCGAGCAGGGAATCGATCAGGTCCGTCATCAGGTTCACGCCGGTGCGAACTTCCTGATACAACTCCTCGCGCTGCACCGGAGTGAGGTGACTGTCGCAAAGGAATTCGGAGTTGGCGACAATGGCGGCGAGAGAGTGTCGCAAATCGTGCGAAATCGAGCTGGCCATGCGCCCGATGGTCGCCAGTTGTTCGGATTCCAGCAGGTCGTGCTGGCTCTTGAGAAGACTGGTGCGCATGCGGTCGAAAGCGCGGGTCAATTCGGCGACTTCGTCTCCGCCGCGAGGATCAAGAGGATGATGGAAGTCTCCGCCTTCCAGGGCGCGAACACCGGCCACGAGATTGCCGAGCGGCCGCGTGAAGGTGTGCGAAGTAAAGAACACGAGGCCGCTGCCGACGAGAATCGCGGCCAGGCCGAGCAGCAAAAGATAACGATTCAGTTGATCCAGGAACTTCGTCGCCTGATCGTACGAGCCCAGAACGCTCAAGCGTACCGGAGTCGGCCGAGAACCCGAGAGCACGAGGGATGTGGCGAGGAAGCGTTCGCTGCCGATCTCGATGTCGCGTGGATCATCGTGCGCGGTGCCTGCAATCAGTTCCTGAAAATTCGCGCCCTGCACCTGCGCCGGAGTCAGGGTCGTGCCCACGATCTCATTGCCGCAGGAGACGACGACCTGACTGCCGGCGACTTTGCTGACTTGCGCGGCCAGGCGGTCATTGATCTCATAGCCGATGATGAGGAATCCGAGCAGAGTTCCGTCGGTCTTCGATCCGCGATAAATGGGCTCGATAAAAGTCTGGTAGAGGTGATGTTCGCCCAACCACCAATGGCTGGATTCGCCGCGATCGTCGTCCAGCGACTGCTGGAAAAATTTCTCCGCCGCTTCTTTCGTGAATCCGGGAGTCTTGGTATGGAGCGCGACAACCCGCCCGCCGCGATCGACCATGACGAAAAGATCACTGGCCGCGATCTGCGAAATGTCCTGCGACGCGTCCTGTATCGTCACTGGATCGGGGCTGGTCATAATGGCCCGTGTGATGGGAAGGTCGGCCAGCAGGGCCACGTCGCTGGTTAGCATGGTTTCGCGTTCGTGACGAAAGTCCTGAAAAGCGGCGACGGAATTGCGCAGGTTGACCGCAATACTTTGCCGAACGTTGCTCCGAACGCTGCGCTGCACCAGAAGCAAGCTGGTGGTAGTGAGCAAGGTCGTGATCAGCAGCATGGAGAGCAGGAAGCGCGTACGCAAGCGCAGGCGCGGCATAATTCCAGCAGACTGGGCCGGCGAGCCAGTCTGAGAAGGATGAGGCACGGATTCGGAAGACGAGTTCAAGGGAATCAGCGGACGAACTTGTATCCCATGCCATGTACTGTGCGGAAGTGTACCGGGCTAGACGGGTCTTTCTCCAGTTTCTGGCGGAGTTTGAGAATGTGGTTGTCGACGGTACGGGTCGAAGGATAATTCTGATAGCCCCAGACTTCGTTCAGCAGTTCGTCGCGGCTGATGACCCGGTCGGCATTTTGCACCAGAAACTGAAAGGTCTTGAATTCCTGGGCGGTCAAGACCACGACTTGCCCGTCGCGCTTGATCTCCATTTTCTTGAAGTCGGCGGTGATGTCGCCGAAGCTTACGACCTGAGCCTCCGGAGTGCGCGCGGTGTGGCGCAGCGCGGCCCGCACGCGGGCCAGCAGTTCGCGGGGGCTGAAAGGCTTGGTTACATAGTCATCCGCGCCTAGCTCGAGCAGCAGGACTTTGTCGGAAACATCGCTGGCGGCGCTGAGCACGACAATGGGCAACTTTGGAGCCAGCGCTTTGATCTCTTTGCAGACATCGCGGCCGGAAACCTTAGGCAGCCGCAGGTCCAGAACCACGGCGGACGGCGCGGACGACTGAAAGCTCTCGAGCGCGGACCGGCCATCGGACTGTGTCTCCACCGTATAGCCCTCGGTCTCAAAAAGCCGGCGCAGGGCTTTTTGCACCGCCGGGTCGTCTTCGACTACGAGAATACGGCCGACGGGTTTCGTGGAAGCATCCGGATTGACTGCTCTCGCGGGACTGAGTGGCGCAGCAAGATTTCCCATAGCAGAAATTGTCCTGTCATCGGCGGGAGAGCTTCCGGTCTTAACGCATCGCCCGCCGGAAGTGGCTCGACCGCTAAAGCTTACAACGGTTTTGCGGCAAAGTCGGCATGATATGGGCGTTTTGACATTCTTTTTACAATTTCAAATCGGTGTCACCAGAGGCAACGGAAGCACAATTGCTATGCGAGAGCCGGTGGGTGGTACAGTTTGAACCGCCGGGGCAGGACATCGTGGTGCTTGCTGTTGTGGTGTCTGGAGGCAAAGAATGAAAGCGTCCATATTTTATCGAATCGCTGTTGTTCTTCTGCTGCTATTTGCCGCCGGACATACATTTGGGTTTCGCCAGAATAATCCGGAATGGGGAGCGGACGCGGTTCTTGGGTCAATGCGTTCCGTCCACTTTGATGCGCAAGGTTTTACCCGGACTTATTGGGATTTCTTCAGCGCGTTTGGGCTTTTTTTCTCCGTGTTTCTTTTGTTCGCAGCGGTATTAGCGTGGCTGCTCAGCGGGTTTCCGGCAGAGACATTGGCCAACGTGCGCAGCATTGCGTGGGCGCTCGCCATTTGCTTCGTGGCAATCACAGCCTTGAGCTGGAGATACGCCTTCACCACTCCCATCGCCTTCTCAACCCTGATTACTGTGTGTTTGATTGCGGCAGCCTGGCTTTCAGCGAAGCAGGTTTCCACCCCCCCACCGCGATAGGGTGAGCGCCTTCAAACCGCACCGCGACCGAGCCGTCGTTCCCATCGCTCGCCAGCCGTGCCTGTCGTAGAATGAAACCCTTGGAATTATCCCCTTGGAACTCGACCCCTTGCCTGTGCTCTCGGATCTTGACGGTCTCGTCGTGGTGCTCGTGCGCCCGCGCAATCCTCTGAATATTGGCGCCGCGGCGCGCGCCATGAGTAATTTCGGCGCGCACCGCCTGCGCCTGGTAAATCCTTTTGCGGATGGGTTTCGCGAGGCTCGCTCGGCCGTTGGAGCTTCGGATTTGCTGCAGCAGGCGCAAGAATTCAAGACCGTTGCCGAGGCCGTGGCTGACTGCGTTCTGGTAGTGGGGACGACTGCGGTTCGCAATCGGGTTTTGCCGGACGCGGTGCGGCGGCTCGATGAAAATTCCGGCAGCGCGATCCGCCAGCAACTGCAGACGGAGCGGGTTGCCCTGTTGTTCGGCTCAGAGAAAATCGGTCTTACGAATAAAGACTTCAGCCACTGCCACTGGCTGCTGAACATCCCTACGAAAGAGAAGAACATCTCCATGAACCTGGGGCAGGCCGTCGCGGTCTGTCTCTACGAATTGGCGCGGAGCACGCCACTGCCGCCAGCCGGGGAGAATATCGAGCCGGCGACCGCAGGACAGATCGAGCACATCACTGAGGGATTGTTGGAAGCGCTTCGCATCAGCGGCTATGTGAAGCCGGGGACGGACGCGATGTTCGAGAAGAAAGCCCGCCGCCTGATTCTGCGTTTCAAACTGGAAGCCTATGACGCGAAGCTGCTGCTCGGAATGGTGCGGCAGATCGTGTGGAAATTGCGGCAGCCGACAAAAGATTAGCGGCGTTCTCGCTCGGGCGAAGCTTGAGTCGAGGTTCGTTTAAAGCGAAACTTTATGAGCCACGCGCTGCTTGCGGGCTTGCCGTCGACTTGGGGAGGAGAAAACTCCCAGTCCTGCGCGGCTTTCAGCGCCAGGCCGGCAAAGTATTTGCTCGGGCCAGAAGATTTGAGTGTCGCCGAGGTTACTTTGCCCGAGGAGGCCACTTCAACGCGCACGGTGACTTTGACGGTGCCGTTGATGGTGTTCCGTGCACTCTGAGGAATGTCGGGCAGAACCTGATGGACGACCTCGCCCCGCGACGCAACCGCCTTCTTTGGGGGCGTGGTCGGTTCGCTAACCGGAGGGTTGGGCACCGGGGCTGGCGCGGTTTCAGGTGCGGACTGCGGTG
>JBELAE010000089.1:0-14411 GCA_049509155.1 Candidatus Sulfotelmatobacter sp. | reverse complement strand
AACGCCGAACCGAAGAGCATTCCCCAGAGCCCGCCCCAAAATGCGCCCCATTTGCCCCAGTACTTCATCCTGTCGCCTGTGTTATAGAAGCCGACGACATCCTCTTCCGTCTGATAGTCGCGCCCGACGACGGCCAGCTTCTTGATGTCAAACCCACCACCCTTCAATTGCTTGATGGCATCTTCTGCTGCAGAGTGTTGGCTGTAAACTGCGACGACCGAGTTTTGGTCCTGTCTTGGCGTGTTATTCATTGTGCGTCTCCTAATTCTTAGTTCTTACTTCAGAATTTATCTGTGCGACACGATTTGATTCGCATCGGTTAAGGCACGCCCCTGTGACTTGGTGGAAATTGCTCTTTGGCGATTAAGCCAGAAGCAAGGGATTGAGTCCATTGGACGAAGGTATTGGCAATACCAACGTCCAATGGCGCGATACTCCGAACTATTGCATGGTTACTGTGTGTTGAGCGTGCAAATAGAAAGCGGGATTATCACATCACGCACACGAGTTCGATCGCCGAGCTGGCTGCCAAACAGAATAAATTCGATAGTCTAGAGGAAGGGAGAGGTCTTATGACTGCCATCATCGCGACTGCGCTATTCGAAGCAACGATCGAGGCCATCAAGCACAAAGCCCAACGGTTGAGCATTCTTCCGTTGATGTCAACAACCGCGGCTGGTTCCGGACATCCGACATCCTGCATTTCCACGGCGCAGTCCGTTCCAGCGTCGCAGCCCCGGCCCTCGGCCAGCTTTCGGCCTTCGTGGGCCGCTCGCTGAGCGAAACGTGTTCCAAAATGTTCCAACAACTCGGTTTTTTTCGATGCCCACGGCAGCAGAAGATCCGCGCAAGTGCCTGAGAAGATTGGTGGAGCTAGTCGGGCTCGAACCGACGACCTCATCGTTGCGAACGATGCGCTCTCCCAGCTGAGCTATAGCCCCGTCTATGGGTGGGTTGACTGCTCAGGTATTTTATCAGCGATCCGGAATCGGCACCAACCGGGTGGCGCCGGTGCGCGGTTATGAAGTTTCTGGCCTGATACCTGAGGTTACACTTTCAAGAATCCCCTTGACGAACTTCCCTCCCCCGCGTCTAACTAACATCAGGCGGCGACGGAAAGCCGCCGCAGGAGTGGTTGGATGTTTGCGCAACTGAATTCCGCGATGGCACGCCGGCAGCGCTGGCTGGGCATCGGTTCGCTCGCAGTCCATGCGGTGTTACTGGCTTGGCTGCTGCGCACGCCTGATCCTCCACGACTCATCGCCGCGTCGGTGGCCTCAGGACAGAATGGCAAATCGGTCACGCGACTTTACTGGCCGAGCAAATCTCCCGATGACAGCAGTCACAGTTCCGCCGACAGCGCTACTCAACGTTATCGGCACCAGCGGCTGAGTCACAACAAATTGGCGTGGAAAGCGCCCGCACAGGCTGCGAAGTTGACGGCGCCGCAGAATCCGCTGGCCCGCACCGATGCCGAGGACGATTCCAAGGCTCAGACTCTTTCAGCCCTGGGTCACGGAGCGCAAGCAGGGCCACGCTACGGAACCGCGACCGGCGGCTCTTTTTTTGGCGACGAGATTCGGCCCGCTCTGCCGATCGTGACTTCCGATCCCTCGGTCTATCCGTGGCAGTTGCCCGACACGGGCGGCAATGAGGTCATCGAAATCACTATCGACGAACGCGGAGAGATTGTTCGCAAGACTGTGCTGCAGAGCCTTGGCCCCGACATCGATAGCAAGTGCCTGGCGGCGCTGGAGAACTGGCACTTCCAGCCCGCCACCCGCAACGGCGCACCCATCGCTTCGAAGCAGGATGCGGTTTTCCCCTTTCGCGCGCGCGGCTAGCCTCGGGCCCTGATCCCCCACCGCGCAGCGGACGCGAACCCTACGGAGTTCGCACGTACCCCTCGTAGACGCCCCCCGTCTTGATATACGGTCCCGTAATTTTCCCGCTGGTGTTGATACCGTAAGTTTCTGTTCCCTCGCCTGGACTTGTGCCGGCTCCGGGTGCTTCGAAGGCGGTGACCACGCCAGCAGCGGTACGCGAGAAACCCTCAAGAATCCCTGCAGTCGTACTGCAGAACCCCGTGATCGTTCCTGCGGTGTTGATGCCGGTAGCAATGCATTCCAGAGTGCCCGGAACGGTGAATGTGGTGATCACACCGGCAGCGGTGCGCTGGAAGGGGTGAGACAGATTTGTACTATCCAAATAGAAACCGACGATCGTGCCAGCAGTGTTAAGGTTCACGGCATTGGTGCCTTGGCCGGATCCTGTTCCTGCGCCCGTAGCATTGAACGTAGTAATGGCTCCGGCCGCAGTGCGGACATAACCATGAGTAACGCCGCCGTCGTCAATGTAAAGTCCGGTAACCGTTCCGGCCGTGTTGATGCCTGCGCCTCTGGTTCCCTGGCTCGCTCCGGTGCCCGCCCCGGTAACATTGTAGGTCGTGACCTTGCCAGCCGCGGTGCGGACGAAGCCGTGGCTCACGCTCGCGCTATCGACGTAATGACCCGATGTTGTGCCCGCAGTATTGATGCCGCAGCACAGGGTTCCCTGCCCCGCGCCCGTGCCTGCACCCGTAATGTTGAAGGTCGTTATGCTACCCGCGGCCGTCCGTATGTAGCCGTGGTCTACGCTGCTGGAGTCCTTGTAATATCCAGCGATCGTTCCAGCCGTGTTGATCTGGCCCCCGAAGGTGCCTAGGCCGCTGGTCGTGCCCGCTCCGGTTACGTCGTATACCGTGATGGCGCCGGAGGCGGAGCGCTGAAAACCGTGGGCCGCACCCACCGAGTCATAGTCGTAGCCGGAGGTCTCTCCAGATGTGTTAATCGAGATGGGGATGGTTCCCTGCCCGGACGCAGTGCCGGCCCCCGGCGCATTGAACTCACTGTAAGAGGCTGCAGCTTCTTGAGCGAATGCCGAGCCGGTAAGGAGGTTTACGAACGCGAGACCCAGAACAACGAAAGCGATTCGGAATGAGGTCTTGGCCGCAGGCATCGCCTGCCGCAGGCTGGAAGCGGAGGTAGTCAGATTCATCGTTGCTTACTCCAATGTCAGGTTTGGAAATTCTCGAACGGAGTTCAAGTCGGCGGCGATAGTACCACGTCCCTCATTACAGAATTGTCAAGGCGGGTCGACGGTAGATATTCGAAGTCTAGATCGTCGAATGAAGGAGATCCCTTATCGGTGTAAAGCTATCTCTGAAGACACTGCTGTCGTGTTACACTATTCTAGTGTCATCGAAATCACAACTCCGGAATGTGACCGTGACCCTCGAAGAGGACGTCGCCCAGTGGGCTCGCATCGAGGCAGCGCGGCGGGACACAAGTGTTTCCCGGCTGCTGGGCGAACTGTTGAAGGAACGCATGACCGCGCAGGACGGCTATGCGCGGGCGATGCGCAGGGCGCTGGGACGCAAGACTTTCCTTCGGAGCAGCGGCCGATATCTGACGCGCGAGGAAGCGCATGACCGCTCCCGTCTTCGTTGATTCCAACATATTTCTTTATGCGGTTGACGACGCGAACCCGTGCAAGCAGCGGGTTGCCAGGGATTGGCGCGCCGAATTGTGGAAGAGCCGGCTGGGGCGGGTCAGCTTTCAGGTGCTGAACGAGTTCTACGTCAATGCGGTGCGGCTCAAACCTGCTGCCAGCGACGAGGCTCGCGCGGAGGTGCGCGATTTGCTGGCATGGAATCCGGTGGTCGTGGATGCAGCGCTCATTGAGCGTGGCTGGAAACTGCAAGACCGGTATCGGCTATCGTTCTGGGACTCGTTGATCGTCGCAGCCGCCAAGACCGCCTTGTGCGGATTTCTTCTCACGGAGGATCTGCAGGACGGTCAGAAGTGCGATGGAGTGGAAGTGGTGAATCCGTTTCTGCGAGAGCCTGGGTCGGTGCTTTGACCGGCAAAATCCTGTTAAACACAGAGGACACAGGGGATCACAGAGGAATCTAAGTCTTCTCTGTGCGACTCTTGTGTCCTCTGTGGTTTAGCTTTTCGTTTTACCGTCCGTACGCCGCGCTCGCGGCCAACGGTTTACGGTGGAAGGTGTAGCCGTCGAAAGCTTCCGAGCGGAAGTTCAAGTTGGGGGCAGAGAGTTTTTCGGTCTGGCTGAGGAAAAGGTATCCGCCGGGTTCGAGATAAAGATGCAGGCGCTCGATGAGCGCGGTGCGCTGGGCGCGCGAGAGGTGGGGCAGCACGTCCATGCAGAAGATGCAGTCGAAACGGCCAATGTAGACCGGCTTGGTCAGGTTCATGGTAGTAAAGGTGACCAGGCTGCGCAGCCGCGGCTTGACCAACAGGTGCGCGCCCTGGCCTGAGGCGCTGTTTGGCGAAGCATTGTTTAACGAAGCATTGTTTGGCAAAGAATTGTTTGTCGAGCCGTGATTCGTCGAGCCGTTGCCCGAACCATTCAAGGTTGCGCTCTGCAAACTTTCCGCGGAGCCGTTAGAAGCCGCGTTGGGGCTTCCGATCTTCGAAAAGCAGGCGCGAATCGTGGCCGGAGGCAGACCCGTCAGGGCCGACTGCGGATACAGCCCGCGCTCGGCGACTTCAATCGCAGAAGGCAGCAGATCGCTGCCGACAATGTGAATCGACCAGTCCTTGATTCCCTGGCAACTTCCCTGCCCTGCAGAAGCCGCGGCGCTTTCCGCGACGCCGCCATTGCGGCTGGCCGCATTTTTCTCTTTGGCGTCTTTGTCTTTGTCTTTGTCCTTGCTGCCGTTGCCGTTGTTCGAGGAATGGCTCGAGGAATAGTTCGAGGAATAGTTCGCACCATTGCCGGCGCCATTTCCGTTTCCGCCGGGAAGCGAGTCGCACAAGGCCATCGCAATCGAGTAGGCCTCTTCGCCGGTGCCACAACCCGCGCTCCAGATGCGAAGCGTGCCGGGTCCGTCGTCCGATTTGCGGGAGTAGAGTTGCGGGATCACCTGCCGGGCCAGCGCATTCATGGCTCCGGGATGACGGAAGAATCCGGTATTCACGTTGAGCACGCCGTCGAGAAACGCGGGCAGCGTCGAAGGATCCTGATCGGCCGAGCGCAGGCGGGCGAGCAAAGCGGCGGGAGATTCCAGTTCCTGACTCTCAAGATACTCGGCCACGTGGGCGGCTAAAGCGCTGTTAGGACAGTCGAGCAGGATTCCCGTCTGGCGCTCGACCAGCAGGCGCAGCTCGGAGAGTTCGTGCTCGAGAATGGTAACGCCCGCCATCAATCTATGCATAAGTCCTTCCCCCGTAGGGTACGCAAACGTTCATCCGCCCGACCTTGATTCGCTGAACCTTCTTTCGCTGAACTACGAGATCGGCGTGTGTGCAAGGGGAGGTTTCTCATGCTTCTAGTTACCGGCGGCTGTGGCCGCATACGACTTACCCGAATCCTGTTCGGCCTGCTGCGCCACCACGTTCATCTCCTTTTCCAAAGAAGAGAAACGCTGCATGATTTCGTGAATGCGGAGCGTCATGTTGCGAATGGTCTCGATCTGGGCGCGAGTCTGAGCCGACAGGCTGCCCGGCTCCAGCAGCAGCAAGTCAGAGTTTCCCAGCACTGATGTAAGAGCGTTGTTCAGGTTGTGCCGCATTTCCAGCATGTAGCGGCCAAGCGTGGCATGGCGCTCGAGGGTGGCACAGGCAGACTCGGCGGCGCGGGCGCGGGATTCAGCGCGCGAGCGATGCACGGCTTCGGCGGCGGCCAACACCAGGGTTTCGAGCCATTGTTCGTTATCCCGCAGATCGTTATTCTGCAGATCGTTATTCTGCAGATCGTTGCTCCGCAAACCATTGCTCCGCAGATCATTGCTCCGCAGGATCGAAATGCGCGGCCAGCGTTCGTGGACCAGTTGGGCGGTGGCGGCGTCCTGGCAAACGCAGAAAATCGGCTGACCAGTCGAGTGCAGAGGTTCCAGAACCACTGACAGAAGGTCTCGCCGCAAATCCCCGACCAAGGCGACGTCGAACACATCTACCGCAAACCGTGGCCACAATTCTCCGCTCAGCAGCGTGAAAGTGGGCACGTTGCGCTCCATCTGCCAGCGCGCTGTAATGCGGCGCGAGAAATCAACTTCGTCGGAGATGATCAGTACGGTCGGTGCCTGCACGTTCTAACTTCCTCTTCGCCTTCGGGCTCGCCTTTGGACTTCCTCGGACTGGGCGATTCTGTCTATGCAGCTTGAAAGCTCACTTAACTTTGTGAACGGTTCACTTCTTCTTCGGCGCCGGGGACTCGGGGTCCCACCCGGGCGTACTGGAGACTTCAAACTCCGGCTCATCAACGGCGGGTGCCACGGGCTGGGCTTTCGGCTTCGCCGCGGCAGCGGGCGCGACGACGGTCTTAGTCGCGGGCCTCGAAACCCCCGCGGCTGCAGCTGACGCGGCCGGCTTGGCGGCAGCGGGCGCGGGTTTGGCGGCGACCACCGGTTTCGCGGCTGGCTTTGCAGCTGGAGGCGCGGGCTTCGCTGCTGGCGCCGCTGCGGGAGCCGGCTTTGCCGCAGGCACGTCCTTCGCCACGGCCGGGGTTTTTACCTCCGGTTCGGGAGGTTTGCCGCGGCCGAGAGCGTGCTCCACCGAGGCACGTAGATCGACCAGCATGCGCAACGGTTGACCTGAGGAATACTCGGCCTGGAACATCACCTTCCACGATTGGCAGATCACACGCAGGCGAACGATCGGCTCCTGCGCGGAAAACTGAGCGCGGCGGCAATCGATGGTTTGCACGCCTTTCTCTTCGAGCTCGGTCAGACCGTCAAGAATCCCGTTCAGATCTCCCAACATCAGGCGAAAGAAAGAGCGGCGCATGAGGTATCCGAAGCGCGTGAAAGCCACCAGGGCTACCGGCAGATAGAACAAGTCCCCGGCCAGACCCTTGGCTTTGCGCCCTTGCTCGAGAATGCCGCCATGCAGAAGCTCATCGAGCGAACGGCATTTCCGGGAAGCTTCCAGGACGCGGTCCAGCGCGTTCAACCACACCGGAGGTTTCAATTCCACTTCTCCGAGAACCGGCTTCAGCGCCTCGGCCACGTACGCCAGATTCACATCGGCATCGGTGACGCCGGAGGGTGCCAGCTGGCTGAAATACTGCACCAGCAGAAAATCAATCTTGTCACGGACGATGTCGGATTTGACCTGCTTGGCCAGAAAGTGCTCGAGCAAGCTCTCCAGCCCATCCTGATCCGCCAACAAACTGGTTTGCAGGAACTGGCGCAACTGGTGCACTTGGACAAGATTGTCCATTTGTTCCAGCCAGTGGTTGGCCTGTTCGACCACATCTTTTTCGGGCGTGTCGATGCCGGCTTCCAGCTCGGCGGAGGGCTTCAGCTCGATGGCGAACTCGCGGGCCAGTTCGAAATAGATGGGATATAACCGCCGGGCCGAATTCCATTGCGTGGGAAGATCTTGCACGGGTGTTGTAGGAGTCATGATTTCACGATCCAGTTGGGGACTTCCCCTCGAAAGCGCGCGGCCACCACGGTCTTGCCGGGCTGATACTGCACCGCTACGACGGAAACGGCCACGTCGAATGAACTGTCGGAGTTCCGCAGGTGAAGATCATCGCCGAACTCGAGGGGCGTGTTGCATTCGAACAAAACTTCGCGGGGAGTGCCAAATTCAATCAGGATACTTTCGGAGAAATGAGCGGCTTTGGGGTCGCTGCCCGGCAGGACACGTGCAAGTTGCACCGGCATGCGGACCGGCGACGCCTCGGGGAAGAAACGAGCAAGCCCCGCCACGGTGCTGGCGTTCTGCGCGCTGCGTGCCGTTCCTGTGGCTGGTTGCGCCAAGCGATCAATCCCCCGTCCCGGACTCGTTAAGCGAATTTCGTAAAACCTTAGCTCGATTGAAATGCGGCTGGGCTCCCCTCCTCCCGGTTAGGAAGAGTTGTGGGGAGCCAGATTCCGCGGTTCAAAAAAGGAGGAGCAACACGGCAGCCATCTCTGGGAACGGAAGGTCTAGCACTGAGGTGAGTGCATTTTCAGAGGGTTAGAGCCAGCTTTTGAGGCGATCTGTGAGGGCGCTACGGTTCGATGATCTCAGGATGAGACGCTTGTCTCAGATTCAAAGCCCGCATGGACCGCTGGAGCCTCGGTCCGCCAACATTGTTATTAACCCTTCACAAGAATGACGCTGGCATCATCGCGCAGACCCGAACCGTCGGCGAACGAGCGTACGTGATCGAGCAGGCTCTCGGCGGAAGCGTCCGCTCGCGAAAGATGTTTTTGAAGACGCTCCAACCCGTACTCTTCGCCCGCTGGATTCTCCGCCTCGGTAATGCCGTCGCTATAAAACACGAGGCGAGAACCCAGCGGGAGCTTCACTTCCACTTCTGAGAAACTGCCTGAACCCAGTCCCAGCGGAATACCTTGCTCCGCATCGAGAAACTGGGCTGAACTTCCGGTCACCAGGAGCGGACGTGGGTGACCCGCATTGGCAAAGGTCAGAGTCCGTTTAGCCGGATCAAGCACGCCATACACCATGGTCACAAAACGGCCAGCGGGAAAGTCCTCGACCAGCAGACGATTCAGCTTCGCCAGCACTTCACCCGGCGTGCAGGCAGCTTCGGCCAGCGATCGCAAGATGCCACGCGTGGCCGACATGAGCAGCGCAGCAGCGGTTCCTTTGCCGGAAACATCGGCCAGCACCAGCCCCCAACGGCCGCTATCCATGGGAATAAAGTCATACCAGTCGCCGCCCACGGCGCCCACAGGAATGGATAGCCCGGAGATGGTAAAACCCGGAATCGAGGGAGAAGCCTTGGGGAAAAGCGCTTGTTGAATGATGCGCGCCTCCCGTGCCTCACTACTCATTTCCTCCCTTTGCCGCAGTTCGCGTTGAAATCGGCGGGCGTTGTGGACCGCCACTGCGACATCGCTACACATGGCTTGCAGCAGCCGCAGCTGGCAGGGGCTGAAGGCATCCAATTCGTTGTGGGAGGCGGTGAATACTCCCACCAACTGCCCTTCTACGTGGAGCGGAATCGCAACTTCCGAGAGCGTGGATTCTTCACAGCCAATGTAGTAGGGGTCCTGGCGCACATCGGGCGCGTAGTGCATCTGGCCGGTGGATGCAACGTATCCGACCATCCCTTTCCCAATTTTCAGGCTGTGGCCGGGGCCGCAGAGCTCGCAGCCGGGGCAGCCATGGGCGCAGACCAGCGACAGTTCGCCACGCTCCTGGTTGTGCAGGTAGATGTCAGAATCCAGGCATCCGAAGGAGCGGGCGACGTCGTTTACGACCTTATCGACGAGCTGATTGAGGTCAAGAATAGAGCTGATTTTCTGCGCGGCCTTCTGCAGCTTGAGGAGATCCTCCACCTGATCCAGATTCAGCAGCGGAGGGTTCGAAGGAGACGGTACCGTGAAGTTTGGACTGGCGGCCATCGGGTCTGCTCCAAGTACAGAACTTACAAGAACAGATGATTCATTCGATGGCCAGGACTCTTTTTTCGCAAGCCTGCGGACGCTTCGATTTTGTCACAAATCCCCACTTTAAATTTCGCAAAGAAAGCGAAATTTAGAATGGGCCACCCGGAGCCCTGAGCTTCTGAGTTTCGGTGCTCACTGCAGCGTGTGGCTTGACGAACCCGAGCCGGATGATCCTATGCCGATGTTGTAGCGCTTGAGCTTGCGGTAGAGCGTGGCGCGGCTGATGCCGAGCATGCGGCCGGCGAGGGCTTTGTCGCCTTTGACTTGCTCGAAGACGCGCTGGATGGTGGCGCGTTCGATGTCTTCCAAGTCGGTGGTCGTGAGAGGAGTGCGCGGCGACTCGGCTGCAGATTGTGCGGCTGCGAGATCGGGGTCGAGCACGGGCGGCCTGGCAACGTGCGAGGCCGACGCGATTCCTCCCGTTCCAGCTCCGCTAGATCCCGCGGCCGATCCTGAGGCAATTGCTGGGGGAAGGTCGCCGAGGTCGATGATCTGTCCGTTGCCCAGCGCGACGGCACGTTCCACACAGTTTTCCAATTCGCGCACGTTGCCCGGCCAGTCGTATTGCATGAGCGCCTTCATGGCGGCGCTGGTTACGTGCAACTCCCCACCCGGTGCGTAGCGTTCGAGAAACCAGTGCACCAGCATAGGCGTATCGCTGCGGCGCTCGCGCAGGGCGGGGACGTACAGTGTAACTACGTTGAGTCGAAAATAAAGATCTTTGCGGAAGGTTCCGTTCTTGTAGGCCGCTTCGAGATCGCGGTTGGTGGCGGCGATGACGCGCACGTCCACTTTAATTCTCTGGTTGCTGCCGACCGGACGCACTTCTTTTTCCTGCAGCACGCGCAGCAGCTTGGCCTGCAGTTCCAGAGGCAGTTCGCCGACTTCGTCGAGGAAGATGGTGCCGCCGTCGGCGGCCTGGAATAATCCCTGCTTCGATTTCAGCGCTCCGGTGAAGGCTCCTTTTTCGTAACCGAAGAGTTCACTTTCAATCAGCGTCGGAACCAGCGATCCGCAGTCGACGGCGACGAAAGGCCGACTGGAAAACGCGCCCCGGAAGTGCATGGCGCGGGCTACTAACTCTTTGCCCGTCCCGCTTTCGCCGTAGATGAGGACCGGAGTCCGCGTGTCTTTCAAGCGCGCAACCATGCGCAACACATCCTGAATCTTGGTGGACGAGCCAATGATGCCGTGCAATTCGGTTTCTGTGTCCATGCGCTGGCGCAGAAACTCATTTTCCTCGACCAGCCGGATTTTTTCTGCCATGCGGCGCAGGAATAGCCGCAGTTCTTCGAGCGGCGAAAACGGTTTGGTGATGTAGTCGTAAGCACCGAGCTTCATGGCCTGGACAGCTGTTTCAATCGACCCGTGTCCGGTCATGAGAGCAATCTCGGTGCGCGGCAGCAGCTTTTTTACTTTCTCGAGGAATTCCAGCCCCGACATGTGGGGCATAACCATGTCGGTCAGGACCATGTGGGCGGATTGCTCTTCGAGCAGCGCCAGCGCGGACTCGCCGCTTTCCGCTTCCAGGCAGATAAAGCCCAAGGCCTCGCCCACGGTGACGCAGAGTTTTCGGATGCTCTGTTCGTCGTCGACGATCAGCAGGCGAATACGCAGATCTTCTTTACTGCCCGTGCTGTTCACTCGGCCTTCCCAAAAGTCTTTGAGACCACATCGATAAAGGGTTGCACGCGGAATGGTTTCTCCACGCAGGGGGCGCCAGTTTCTTTCAAAGTAGCAACGGTTTCCTCGTTGGCGATGTCTCCGGTGATAAAAATGATGCGCGAAGCCAGATCAGGGCGGTGACGCGCCACCCAGGCATGAACCTGGCCGCCGTCGACTCCACCGGGGGTGCGCATGTCGGAGACCACGCCCAGAAAGCTGCCGTTTTCGAGCAGGCGCAGAGCGTCGACTCCAGACTCGCAGCAGACTACGGGATATCCACTGCGCTCCAGCGCGGCTTGAACGTAGGCCATGACCGCGGGCTCATCCTCGATGAGCAGCACGGGCATAGGCTGGGGTTTGAGGGCAGGTAGGCTCATGGTTGTATCACTCCTGCCGCCACACCGAATGCTGCGGTGTGGGGCGCTGCGGGCAGGCGGACAATGAACGTGGCGCCCGGCCTGTCTGTGTTGTTGTGACAGAGGATTTCTCCCCCGTGCTCCTTCAGGATGCCGTAACAAATGCTGAGGCCCAGACCCGTGCCCTTACCGACTTCTTTGGTGGTAAAGAACGGGTCGAAAATCTTGTCGGGGTGGGAGATTCCGTTACCGTTGTCGCGGAACGACACTTCAACGGCGTCACCGGCCTTGGTCGACATGATCTCAATGCGCGCGGGACGGCCTATCTCGTGCACGGCGTCATAGGCGTTATTGAGGATGTTGAGAAAAACCTGCTGCAACTGGTGAGCATCGCCCATGACCTGCGGCAGATCCTCGTCGAGATGCTCCACTACGTCGACGCCGTGACTGGTGAAGTCGTAAGAGCGCAACTGCATGGTGCGGAGCAGAATCGTATTCAATTGCACGGCGGCGCGCTGGGGCGGCATTTGGCGGGCAAAGCTGAGCAGGTTCTGCACGATCTGCTTGGTGCGCTGCGCCTCCTGCAGAATGACCCGCATATCTTTGCGGGCGGTTTCGGGCAGATCGGGGTTCTCCATGAGCAGGTCGGCGAAGCCGAGAATGGCGGTGAGCGGATTATTCACTTCGTGGGCAACGCCGGACACGAGCTGCCCGACGGCGGCCATTTTCTCGGCGTGGACTAATTTATCGCGCAGCACGGCGGAGTCGGTGATGTCGGTCAGCACCACCACGATGCTGGTTACAATGCCCTGCTCGTCGCGCATGGGGCTAAGATTGGCCGAGAACTTCCCGGCAGCGCCGTTGCGGCGCACGATTTCGAGTTCCAGATTATCGACCTGCTGGCTGTTCAAAGTGCTCTCCAGCGCATCGGCGAGCGGACGGACAAAAGCAGGCGCGGCCAGTTCCAGCAAGGGACGTCCCAGCAGTTCCCGCGGTTCGAATCCCGCGTCAAACCAGCGGCGGTTGGCATAGCTGATCAGGCCCGCGGTATCCGCCACCAGAATCAGGCTTTGCGTATGGTTGAGGATCTTCCCAGAAAAATCGCGCTCGCGGTGCAGTTCGGACTGGGAGGCGCGGAGTCCCGTCACATCGAGCATCAATCCGCGAATCTGCTGCAGTCGGCCCATACTGTCGTAGAGGCCGAAGCCGTTGATCAGGACGTGAATCGGCGACCCGTCCTTGCGCCGCAGAGTCGCCTCGAAATTGCGCATGTTGCCGTTGTCCCTGAGCATTTCCGAGTGGCGCTCTCGCTGCCCGGGAGAAAGATAAAGTTGCGTGGAAGTATCGACCTGCAGCAGTTCCTCGCGGCTGCTATAGCCCAGCATTCGTACCATGGCGTCGTTGACTTCAATAAAGCTTCCGCCCGGCGTGCTGAAGAATAGTCCTTCCTGAATGTTGTCGAAGAGTTCACGGTAACGCCGCTCGGCCTCGCGCCGGTCGGAAATGTCTTTCAAAACGTGAATGGTTTGCGGGCCCTCATCCGGGGCGCCCTGCACCCGCGAGGTTGAGACCAGGTAGGTACGGTCGAATACCGGGTGATCGAATTCGTCGGAGTCATCGGCCATGGAGCGGCAGAAAGGACAGGAGTAGGACGCGTTGTCGCTGGTCAGGGCCATGAGCGCCCGCATATCCATGCCGATCAATTCTGTCGGGGGCACGCCGATCATCGCGGCCAGCGAGCGATTCACGCGCAGAACTTTATCGGCCTGGTCGTGCACCACGATGAAGTCGGTGATGGCGTCGAAGATCTCCATCCAGTGGCGATTGGCTTGGTCAATGCGTGTGAACAGGCGAGCGTTCTCAAGCGCCTTCGCGGCGTGGCCTGCCATGCCCTGGAGGAAGACGCGGGCTTCCGCATCCAAACCCGCATCCAGCGGAGATGAGCGCGCGGAAAGGCAGAGGAGTCCGGCCAATTCCCCGTTGGCGTCGGGCAGGCGCACCAGCGTGCAATCAGTCCAGCCCAGGCTGAAAGCGGCTTCGGAACCCAATATCTGTTCCCCGGACCCGGAAGCGACCGTCTCAGTATGACGTGCCACAAAATCGGCCAAAGCCCCGCCCATTTGACGATTTGACGCGTGGCCCGACGCGTAATCTGAAGCGCGATCCAACCCACGCTCCAAGCCGCGATCGGGCGAGGGCGAGGTGAGCGCTTTGGAGGTCTCAGCCGAAGATTCCGTGCCGCTCTGCAATGCGGCCACTTGCCAGCGTCCCTCCTGCAGTAAGGCCAGCAAACCGGCGTGGGCGCCAGTCAACTCCGCGGTCCGGGTGAGAAATCGACGTGCGAACTCGGGCAAACGAAGTGTGCCATCGATTTCGGCGGTCAGTTCAATCAGGGCCTCAGCGCGTCGGCGCTTCTGCTCCGAGAGATGCAGCTTGCGGGCGCCTTCCAGCACGATCGCGGCATGATTCGCCAGAGCCCGGGCGCGGCGAATATCCTCCTGCGAAATTCCGGTGCCGTCCCGACGGTCAAGCAGTCCGAACATGCCCAGAACCGCGCCGCCCGCGCCCACCAGAGGCACAGCGAGGAACTGATGCACATTGTATTTCGTGACCAAGCCGAGGTTGATTCCGGGGGTGCGGCTGGCCTCGTCGGTCCAGAAGACTTCTCTGCCGCGCAGGGCGCGAGTAGCCACGCCTTCGGGGAACAGCGCTTCCGCACGTTGCGGCTCTCCCTTCTCGACCGCGTAACGAATCCGGAACTGGCCGTCCTCTTCGAGCGCAACGAAGCAGCGCCCGAACCCGAGAAAATCGGAAGCCCGCCTCACAAATGCCTGCAGCAGATGATCGAGATTGCTGCAGGAACTGAGTTCTGAGGAGATCTCTAGCAGTTGGTGCAGTTCGTGCGCCTGGGCATGAGCGCTGGCATGAAGCTCGACATGGGCAACAGCCACGGCACCGAACCCGGCGATTCCAGCGAC
>JBELAE010000088.1:0-14443 GCA_049509155.1 Candidatus Sulfotelmatobacter sp. | reverse complement strand
GTGAACGCCGACTCCTGGCGACTGCTGGGCGTCACGGCGGTGGATCTGTACATCCCGATTCTCACTTTTGTTTTCGGCGAAGCGCAGATGAATGGCCCTTGTGCGGTGCTCTCAGCGCACCGGCTGCGCCAGGAGTTCTATGGCCTTCCACATGATGCCGAACTATTTCGCCAGCGCCTGATCAAGGAAGCTGTTCATGAACTGGGACACACCCTGAACTTGACTCACTGCGATGACTACCGCTGTGTCATGGCCTCTTCGCACGCCGTAGAGTGGATCGACCTCAAGGTTGGGGCATTGTGCGCGGGTTGCCGCAGCGCAATGGCATCGAAGAATATGGCAGAACCAATAAGGAGCCGCTGACCTTCGGACGGTTTTAGAAGCAGCCGAACTGCATGATAGTTCCTGGAGTCAGCTTATTCTTGTTTAACCTCCAACACCCCTTAGGTAGAATTCATTAAACCCTCAATGCCCAGGTTAGGAACATGTATATCAACCTAGACCTCTTGCTCAAGTTCGCGACACCGGTCGGAGTAGTTGGCGGCTTCGTGAGTCTGATTTACACAATCAACAATGTTCGACGACAGATCAACGTCCAAATTCTCATGAAGTACACCGAACGATATGAGCACATACTCGATGGATTTCCAGAGGATGCCCTTCTGGGACGATTTAATCCGGACGCGCCACTTCCACAGGAGAGCACACAACTAACCATCTGCCTATTGAAATATCTAAATCTCTGCTCCGAAGAGTACTATCTTTGGAAGCACAAGTATTTATCGAAAACTGTGTGGGTGGTCTGGGAAGGCGACTTGAAAAGGATCATCGGAAGCCCGCTTTTGCGGAGGGAGTGGCTTCGGTTGAAAACTGAATACTTGTCGCATAAAGATTTCTTGGAATATGTAGAAAACATCCAGGCGAGTCAAAAAGCGCCAGTCTCACGCGAGCCTAAATAAAGCGCGTCTCTTCCGCTGACTGTCAGCAAGTAAAACTCCGGCCACCCGGGGTCCTGGCTGTTTTGCCTTGGATCCGGGTGGCCGTTGTTTCACCGTGAAGTCGACTTATGACAGGAAGAACTCTTTCGCCAGCGGCAGCCACTTATCGTCTGGGATCTGGGTTGAGAGATCGGGCATGGCCACTCCTCCGTCCTGGGCCATCGCACCGGCCATTGCTTCGGACATCGCCAGCGGCATGTGGCGCTGCAGGCGCATCGCAGATTCCTCTGTCCACCAACGCGCCATCGCGCCGCCCAGCAGGTTGCGGAAGCTCGTCTTGGCATCGGGAGCTTGAACCGTGAGCAGCCAGCCTTCGCCGTAGGGATCGTGGAGCGCAAGCTCCGGATTTCGCACGATCGCGTCGTTAATGTCAGACACGCTTCCCTCGAAGGGCGAAACCATGTCGACCGCAGAGCCGTCACGATGAATGGTGCACATCTTCTGGCCTTGGCGAATCCACTGGCCGCGTTGCGGCAGCGTGATGTGCTCGATTTTTCCGGTCAGCTTGGAAGCAAAATCATCCATGCCGACCCGCACCAGGTTGGGGCTCTCGCTCAACGCCCAGGTGTGACCAGGGTGGTAGCGCAGGTTTTCCGGCACCTCGAAACCGGCGACCAAGGCCGGCTGCAAGCGCGGAACAGCGGAATCGTACTCTGCCGCGGAGACCTGCAATGCGGGTCGCACTGCCGTGTGTCGGGTCCGGAAATAATCGATCAGTAGGAAGATTGCGAATGTCACGAGAACCAGTACGACTGTCATAAGTCACCTCGGCGGATGGCCGTCTTACGAGCCACTCACAACTCTCTAAAGGCAATCGCGATGCCACGACGGGGCGGGTCGCACCCAAACGCACTGCGGGCGGCGATCTTGTGCAAAATCAGAGGGATGAACAAACAGTTCCACTGCGTCCCTGACAATTGCGAGGAAATTGTCTACTTAGCCTTGGTGAAAATCGCAACAGGTTAAAGGAGGTATTCGCAGTTACTGAGAAGCAACAAGCGGGTCATGGCTTGTACTCAGGCACTTAAAGGGTGTCGCGCGCCCGATGAATTTCACAACGGCCAGGTTGAAGAATGCAACGTTGATCTATCGTGCTCTCTGGGGGTGTTCGAGTTGAGCTAAAAAAGCCCTCTCCCCGGACATCGGAGAGAGGGCATTTTACAGCCGGAACGCAATTTAGTCGTCGTCGTCGGCCTTAGTGGGTGCAGCCCGGTTGAAGTCGCTCGCGGGACGAACCGACGCTTCGCCGGGGTAAGGGCGCGTGAAGCTGGTGGATTCGTACCAGTTGAGGTGGTTGACGGTGTCCGAGTCTTCGACGTCTGGCCTGTGATAATTGCCCGCGAAGATCTCCGCCTTCTTCGCCATCCAGCCAGCCCTCAGAGCCTTAAGCGCGGGGCTCTCTTTCTTCCCGGTGGACTGCGCCTTGACCGCTTGAGCCTTGGCCACGTCCGCAGAACACGACGCCGGGAGGGTCTGGGTTGGAGTCTGGCTAACACCGTAGGTCAGCGGCACTCCAGTTGCCACGTGGGTCCACGGCAGGAAGTTGTCCGCCCCGGGGTTATCGAGGAAGAGCGTCGCCATCGGTGAGGCCACAAGGTCGTTCTGGTTCATTGGCTTTATGCCGAGGATCTGCTCGATCGTGCGAGTCATGTTGACCTGCGTGTAGAAGGTGCTGTCAACGTAGGGCGCATCCCCGCTGCTCTGGATGACATAGGGGCTGATGATATAGCCAGGGCTGCGGTGACCGTCGACGTGGTCGACGCCGGTCTGCGCGTCGTCTTCGGTGACGAAGATCGCCGAAGAGGACCAAATCGGGCTGTGGCTGATGGCGTCGACGAAGCGGCCAAGAGCCAGATCGTTGTCGGCCTGCATGGCTACCGCGTTCGGCGGGCCGCCGGTGTGGTCGGAGCTGATCCACATGAACTCCAACTGGGGAACCGTACCGGCCGTAACATCCGCTTGGAAGTCCTCATTCCAGATATCGAACCGGAACTGGTCGGGGATGCCCAAGTCGAATTGTGGGTAGGTCTGGTAGGTGTTGTTAATCAGGTTCGGCAGCGGCGAGTGCGATGCGACCGTGCTGTAGTTGTAGAGCTGGGGCTCGTCGCCAGCCTCGTAACAGGTTATGTCATTGTAGAAGTCGATCCACAGCGGCTCCGCGGTCGAAGTGTTCGGCTGCAGGAACGAGTTGTACTCGATGTACTCGCCGTAGTTCTTAAACGAGACGTTGTACTTTACAGCCTGATCCCACAGATGGCCGGCCTTCTGGTAGGCAAGCGCCTCGCCGCCGTTGGAGGGGTAGTCGCGGAGCCAGTCCGGCGACTGGATGTCGTCGGCGTAAGGAGCCATGGCCTGCGTGATCCAGTTGTGACCGTCAGCCGACTGGCGGCTCGGGTTGTAGTAGTTGTCCAGCAGCGGGAAGCGCTGCACGATCGCGTGCGCGTTGGGTGTTACAACTGGGTACGCTGTGTAGGTCGAGTTGTCGCCGAAGGTTGCCAGGGAGGCGTCGCCGTTGCCGGCAGTTACGTCGCCCAGGATCTGATCGTAGGTGCGGTTTTCACGGATGATCAGGAAGATGTGCTTGATCAGCGAAGGGGCACCGATCTTGCCCGGGATCGCGACCGGCGGGGTAGTACTCAGGCCACCGGAGGCAGATTCGATATTGGCCGTGAGATCCCAGTGGTTGTTCTGGGTGACCTGCGTCGTATAAGCCGCCAGGGTCGAGCTCGCAACGGGAACGGGAACGATGCTCACGGTGCCGAGGTCCTGGTGGGTGTTCAAGTCGGTCGCGCCGAATTCATCGGCGTACGAATTTTCGAAAGTATTCGTCGGAGGTGGTGCTACGCCGTAGCCCGTGGTGCCGATGCCCTTGTCGTTGGCAACGAGCAGCTCACTATCCGTCGCGTCGAGCACGACCGAACTCGGAGCATAGCCGACCGGGATCAAGCCCTCGACCTGGTCTGTGGTGAGGCTAAGAACGGCAACCGCGTTGGCATTGTAGAGCGCGACGTAGGCAAGGTTGTTCACAGAGTCGACTGCGATCGAGTTCGGCCCCACACCAACGTTGTTACCGGGCACGCTGATCGGCAGCCCAAGCTTGATTGACTTCAGCAATGTGTTGGAGGTCGTGTCGATAACCGAGATGGCGTCGCTATAGGCATCGGCGACCAGGAGTTCGGTACCGTAAAACGCCATGCCCGTCGGGTGCAGACTGACGTTGATGTGTTTGGTGAGGCTGAACGTGGAAAGATCGACCACGGAAACGGTGCCGGTGGTCGTGGCGCCAGTCGGATTGTCGACGACGACCGGAGTGCCGTTCGAGTATCCCTGGAAGTCCGTCTCGTTAGCAATTCGTCCGCCCTCGTTGGAGACGTAGGCGGTGGAACCGTCTGGCGAGATCACGACGCTGTGGGGGACGTTACCCACGCGGATCTCCGGACCCTCCTTCGGGTTCGGCTGCGTCAGGTTGATGCTGGTCAGCGTGTCGTTGTTGTCCAGCACGGCGTAAGCAGTACTGCCATTGGGCGAGATCGCGATGCCCATGGGATAGGCAGTATAAGCACCATCTGACACAATCGAGACGGTCTGGCCGCAGGGGATTTCAATGCTGCCCGTGGTCCCCGGAGGGCTGCCCGAGGGGGGCGTCGTCGTCGTGTTATATGGGAAGCAGTTAACAGTGGTCAGATAGCCGCCGCTGTTGACGTCTAGCGAAACACCAACCTGGGCGTAGTTTGAGAGCAAGCCCGTCGTCGGGTTAACGCTGGCGATGGCAACGTAGGCTGGTCCGTAGCCGCCGTCTTGGCTAAACACCAGGTACGCGCCGTTCGGCGTATAGGTGATGCCGGTTGTGCTGCCGCTGTTGTTGCCGAGCGGTGGGTTGTAGTTCTGCAGAACAGCACCGGTTACGGTGTTGAAAACAGTGACGGATTGTGGGGCGCCCATTTGAAGGACGGCGGCGGTCTGATTGCCAGTGGGGTTCAGCGCGATAGCCTTGGCCCTGGTCCTGATGCCCAGGTAGACCTGGGTGCCGGCGGGGGTTAGGATCGTGCCATCACTGACGACCCACGGGTAGGACAAGGGCGCCGAGTAGGTCGGGCCCGTGCTCGCGTTCGTGTTCTCGCCAGGTGTGTAGGTCGGAAACTCTGTGGACTGCGCGAGCGCCGAAACGCTTAGAGCTGCTGTCAGCAGTCCGACGAGCAGAGGCAGACGCCTCATCGAAGACTTATTGCTAGACTTTGGGGACATGATGCTCCTCCTCCTGGTTCTAGCCAGGGGACACCATGGTCGCAGCGCAGGGCTAACGCCACCATGACGGCGAGATTACATTCTTGTCATCTTGATTCGGCGCAACGCGATCGGCGTCATGCAGCGCGGGACAGCGGTACTTGCAGAGTTACGCGAGTCCCTTGCCCAACCTTGCTCGCGATTTCCACATTCCCGCCGTGCAACAGCATGATGCTCTGAACGATGGCCAGCCCCAACCCAGTTCCCCCCGAAGACTGGGAACGCGACGAGTCGACGCGGAAGAAGCGATCAAAAACCTTGGGCAGGGCTTCGGCGGGAATGCCGACGCCGGTATCGGAAACTTCGATGCGAATCGTGGAGAAGTCTCCATTCGTCCCTAACACGACTGCTCCGCCGGCTGGCGTGTGAGCCAAGGCGTTCGAAACCAGGTTGCCCACTGCCCTCTGCAAGAGCGTGCGGTCCAGTTCGGCAAAGATCGGCTGGTCGGCGACCGCAGTAGTAAGCGAGACTCCGGCATCCGCGGCGGAGGCTTCGTAATATTCCCGGACTCCGCCCAGCAATTCGCCCACATCCACCCGCTCGCGTCGCAAGTGGGCCAGGGGGCTCTCGGCACGGGCCAGAAACAAGAGGTCGCTGATGAGGTCCGAGAGCCGTACTGCTTCTTCGAGGCAGGACTCGATTACACTGCGATATTCGCCGGCACTTCGAGCGCGGGCCAAGGCAACCTCGGCTTCGCCTCGAATGTTATTCACCGGGGTTCGCAGGTCGTGCGCAATATCGGCTGAGAATCGCGAAATGCGCTCGAAGGACTCTTCCAGCCGGTCCAGCATTTGGTTGAAAGTGCTGGCCAGGGATGCCAGTTCGAAAGGGTATCCTTCAGGAAGAATGCGTTCCTGCAGGTTCGTCGAACTGATGTGGCGGGCGGTGGTCGCCATTTCCTCCACCGGCCGGATGCCGTGTCGCGCAATCTGGTACCCGACCAGTGGAAAAACGCCGAAAGTTGCGAGCAAAATGGCCCAGAACCAAAACCGATAGCGCGCCAGCAACGCTTCGTTTTGCGAGACATCAATGGCAACCTGAATAGTGTCTATTTGAGTTGCAGGCAAACCGACTGGAGCCGACGCGCTCGTCACACGAAAGGCATGACCGTTTCTGCCCCTCATGCGAATGTTACGATCCGGACGGCTTCGGGTTTGACTGGCTAATTGCGCCAGGTCCAGTTGATCCGCCATGCCCGGCGTAATCAACAGTGGTGTGTTTTTTTCATCCAGCAGGCGAATGTAAAACTGCTCGTAGCGCCGCGCCGCGGACTCGAGCTCAACTTCCTCCCGCAACGCGTCCCAGTCGTCGGGTCTCTCGCGCAACATGGTGCGCAGCACATGCACCTTGTCCGCCAGAAACATATCGTTGCTTTTCTCCAATTCGCCGACCAGCACGAAATAAAGACTGGCCGTGGCGGCGAAAACCAGAAACAAGCCGGCAAGAGCGTAGCCGGCGGTCAACCGGAAGGCCAACGTTCTCCATAGTCGGGAGACCCGCACGAGGCTACGCTTCGGATTCCAGGACATAACCGGCGCCCCGAACGGTGTGGATCAGCTTAAGCGGGAAAGGATCGTCTACCTTGCTGCGCAGCCTGCGCACGTTGACGTCGACGACATTGGTGTCGCTGTCGAAGTTCATGTCCCAGACGGATTCGGCGATCAGAGTTCGCGACAGCACCTCACCTGAGCGCCGCGCCAGCAGAGATAAGAGAAGGAATTCTTTGGACGTGAGCTCCAGGCGCTGCCCCGCGCGCGTGGCCCGCTGGCGCAACCAATCGATTTCAAGGTCGGCCAGACGAAGCGTTTCTTGCGCGCGCGGCGGCCCACGGCGCAGCAGCGATCGCACGCGGGCCAGCAACTCGGAAAAGGCGAACGGTTTTACCACATAATCGTCCGCGCCCAGTTCGAACCCTCGAACGCGCTCGTGCACGGCATCGCGCGCGGTTAGGATAAGGACGAGTGAGCGATGGCCTTCCTGGCGCAGGCGAGTTAGAACCTGCCAGCCATCCAGGCCCGGGAGCATCACGTCGAGAATGACAAGATCGAAACGCAATTCCAGCGCGAGATGCAACCCGTCCAGTCCATCGTCCGCAACATCAACGATGAAACCTGCCTCCCCAAGTCCCTTCTTGAGGAACTTGGCCGTCTTGGCTTCATCTTCGATGACTAGAATTCTCATGACTCGCCGCCTAGAACCCGAATCTCACCGAAAACTGCAATACTCTGGGAAGACCGTTGGGACTGATTTCCTGGAGAGCGCCAAAGTTGCCCGGGCCTGAATTTGGCACCAGATAGCACGTCTGGGTCTGGGTCATGCCGTCACCGCAATTGCTGCCAAACGGGTTGTATTGCAGTTGGTTGACCCCGTCTCCGTTCTGGACGTAATAGTTGGGATGATTGAACAGGTTGAATGCCTGTGCCTGAAATTCCAGTTCCTTGCCCTCGCCGATTTCGAAGCGTCGCCCCAATCCGACGTCGACCCTCTCCAGCCATGGGCCATAAAAAGAATTCAAGCCGACTCCAGGCGTTGGACCGGCGCCATTGATTCCGCCCGCGGTGTTGGCGGTGTCCTGATTGAAGGCTGAGTCGTTCAGGTTGTCATTGCCGAAAGGTTCGCAGCCCAGGGTCGCCAGGCTTCCCGAGTTGCTGGACGTCGTACACGCCGGACTTAGCAGTCCAGCATACGGACGTCCGGAAGAGAATTCCATCACGCTACTCAGCGCCCAACCGGAAAGCAAGGTGCGTGCTGTGCCCGGACCGGTCAACCTTTCCAATCGCGGCTGGTAGACAGCGGCCAGGGTGATCCGGTGCCGCTGGTCGAGCAGCGAAGTAGCATGAGTATTGCTGAAGTCGAACTGATTGTTGAAGTCCATGCCGTCGAGCATGATGCTCTTAGCGAACGTGTAAGAAGCCTGCAGGGAAAGTCCATGCACCATGCGCCGTTGCAGCTGCACGAAGAACGAGTTGTAGTAGTTCTGCGCGGGGCTGATCAGCTCGTTGATTTCCCCCAGATTCGGATTGATGCGTCCCTCCGCAAGCAGCCCGTTGTCCATATTCGGCAGAACGTAGGCGGGACCGTTACAGGGCAGCGAGACTGTGTTCGGAGGACAAATGTAGTACGTGGTTGTCCCCGTCAAAGGCATCAAATTCAAGTCATAGGCGCTGCCGGAGAGAATGTGAACCCCGTGATTAAACATGGTGCCGATACTCAGGGTTGTGTTCTCGCCAATCTCGCGCTCGATCTGCAAACTGGACTGCAAAATGTAGGGCACGCGAAATTGCGGAGAAATCAGGGAAATGTCGGGCGCAGCCTGGAACAACGGCGAATTTGACGGCAGGATGTTCGGGAATGTCGGCTCCTGTTGGTTCGGTACGCCCCCGTTGTACTGCGCACTTACCTCTGACTGCTGTGAGGCCAGTCCGTTCGAGATGACCGCGTTGCGATAGTTCAGGCCGTTCATGTTCGTATAGAACATGCCGAACCCTCCCCGAACCACCGTCTTCGACACCGGCTGCCAGGCAAATCCGAAACGTGGGGCCAACCGCTGGTACTGGTTCGGGTACTGCCCAGTCAGCGGGAAGGCAGGATTCTCGGCGGGCTGCGGGTAGACCTGGAAGTCCTCACGCAGGCCCAGTTCGAGGGTCAACTTCGGCAAGGCGCGAAACGAGTCCTGCACGTAGAACCCGTAGTAGGGCACCGAAAAGGAAAACCTTGGCTGCCCGGACGCCTGGCTGAAATTGATGTATTGTCCGAGGGCAAAAGCTTCGAGGCTGGGAAATTCGTAGAGTCCAAGCGGCGATCCAAAATCGACCGCCTCGTTGGGGTCAGCGCCGCCGTCATCTGTGTCCGCATCCCAGGAACGGCTCCAATCGAAACCAAACTGCAACGTGTGCTTGCCGATCACGTAGTCTACGCGCTCGGAGAGAGAGTACTGTTTCTCAAAAACCCGCCCAATGGAAAACGCGGCGTTTCCCAGGGTGAAAGCGGCCGGACTGTCCAGAATTACCGTCGGCGTGTTGGGAGCCAACCCGCTGGGAGTCGCGATTTCGTTGTCTTGCGACGTGCCCGCGTGGAACTCATTCAACAGTCTGGAAGAGAACGTGTGGGTCCATCCTACGCTCGTTTCAAACGTATTCACGTCGGCATTGGCCAACGTTTGCAGGCCGTAATTGCCCACCGTGGGGTCGGTGATCACGCCTCCAGGCGAGTTGAAGCGATTGAAGTTCAAGCTGAGGAACAGGCCATCCCGCGAACTCGACTGGTAATCCAGCCGGGGCGTAATGACCAGATCGTTGCGCTTCCTGGTTCTGCTGCCCAGATTCAAATCCAAGCCGTTGATGACGTTGGACACTTGTTGCAAGTACACGGGATTGCTGGCATCCGGCGCTGTGTCAGTGCCGGGCACAGGCAAAGGTCCGTTGGGTGCCGGGAGAGTCGTACCATCCGGGATGCCAAAGTTAGAGGACAAGAAACCGGGCTGTGTGGCGTTCAGCGCCTGGTTGATGACGGAAAACGGATCGCTTCGCAGTTGCTGCTCGTAATCCAGGAAGAACCACAGACGGCTTCGGACGATCGGTCCGCCCACCCCGCCGCCGAATTGCTGCAGACTGTCCTGCGGCTTCGGAAGGCCTGCCGCTTTGTCGAGAGCGTCGTTGGCTCCGGTAGCAGAGTTGCGGTTGTAATAAAAGGCGCTGCCGTGGAAGGTATTGCTTCCCGAACGAGTCACCGCGTTAACGAACCCTGCTCCACCACCATAGACAGCCGAGTAAGGACTGACCGAAACCTGGAATTCCTGGATCGCCTCTTCGCCATACAAATAAGGGATGCGATAACGCCCGATAATGTCGGCGAAATAGTTGTTGGTGGCATTGGTTCCGTCGACGGTGAAAGCATTCGATCCATTGCCATTGGCGTAGCCAGAGTCTTCCCCGCCCTGCTGTCCTGCAATGCTTACCAGGCCGGTATCTCCGTCGTAGCTGGTATTGGGCGTCAGGGTCATAAAATCGGTGTAGCGGCGTCCATTGAGCGGTAGTTCCTCAATGAAGGACCGGTCAAGCACCGTGCTTGTCGAAGATTCCACAGGCCGCAAAAGCGGCGTCGTCCCGCTGACCTTTACAGTTTCTCCCCCCGTTCCCACTTCCAGTCTGAGATCTTGCATTGTGGTGTTTCCCACCAGAACCCGCACCAAGGCCTCGACATCGTGAAAGCCTTTTTCGGTCGCCGTGACTGAATACGTTCCCGGCATAAGAACCAGGAACTGGTAAAGTCCGGCATGATTCGCCACGGCGGACAGTTGCAGCCCGGTCGCCAGATTGCGTACCACTACCGACGCTCCCGGCACAACTGCTCCCGTTTTGTCGGTCACGCGGCCACCGATTGCACCGGTGAGCACGGCATTCTGAGCTGGCAACTGGAGCACGCTCGCTAAAAGGAATAGTTCGGCAAGAAGCAAGCGTGTTGTTAGCAGCCTCATCGTTGCCGTAAACAGGCGGAACGCTCCGGTTTTCGCGTTGATCTTCATCGAATCGCCCTCTTGTGTTGGTGCCGCCCGTGTCTGGCAAGAACTTCAAAAGAACCGCGACACAATTTACTCCCTGACTATTGCGGATCGTAATACGCCTTGAAGAAAACTGCGACAGGCCGTGCACCCGGGGCCGATTCCCGTGGATAGGTAACGTTTGTAGTCGGGACTGCTCACGGTCACTTAAGTTCCCCCGGTGGCGAAACTATATTCCTTCTGATTATCGTCCGGTCAACATCACGGAGACAAGCAGTCGGCAGGAGCAGCGGACTAACCGAGCTTGCGGACTCGTACTGCGGATCTCATCACAGCTTCCTTTCGAAAAGCTGAATGCCAGTCGGAGGTTCACTGCTATGACGGCAAAGTGTCGCCGGCGGAGAAACGAGGATCAACCCAGGCAGCGAACCGGAAACATCCACGCTACGTACCTATTGTTATGGAAAGTTGAAGCGAATGTGAATATCAGATGAAAAGACTTCCACAAGCGATATCGTTGGCCGATAGCCGTGTCCCTGCGCGAGCGCCGTACACTTTGGATTTTGACCGTGGATCAGGATCGGTAACTACACCAAGCTGGGGGTCGATTCGGTGAGCTTTCTGGATCTCGCCGACAACGCTTTTCGATGCGGCACAGAATCCTCGCCTAGTGGCGAGAATAAAAGCGCTAGGATCCAGCCGAGCGCCAGTCCTGCGAACAAAAAGGTAACTGCCGTCGGGAGGTCGTATTCAGGGCGAGTTCCGTTTTCGATCAGCATGTGCTTTGGCCTTGGTCCAGTATCCCAGTTTGTCCTAGAGCTCGGCTTGCCGGCGTTCTGCGGTCTCCAACGCCGTCTCTAACTCTCCGCGGCAACCGATGAAATCGTGATCGTTTTGCCGTGCAACGCACCCACGATGCGAGCACGCTGTCCAGCAACCCTTTTCAAGACATTCAAGTCGCCATCGAGAAGGTATGTCACATCCCCATCGATCAGGACAAAGCTAGCTCCGCCGTGTACGCAGGCGCGCGAACAAGTCGCGGGAGCTTGGCCAAAAGCAGCGGAATGCTTAGCGCCACAGCGGGAGCAGGTCACCATGCCGCTGTACCCTTGCTCAGTTGGGGTCTCTTGCCGCGTCCCCACTTCAGCGGCCGCTCCAGCGGCAGCCCCCAGAGTTGCAAACAAAAGTGCTAGGAGGCACGCGACCGCTGTGCCGAGCATCAAGATCTCAATCCATACGCGGTTCGTTTTCATAGCGGCTCAAGGCCCCTTATCTACGAGGCAGCAGATGGATGCTCCACACGCTCGCAGAGTTGGCTGCCAGAATGGATGCAACTGGCGTGCCAGTGCTGTGGCTGAACGGAAGGGGTGACCTAAGTCGGTGATAGGAAGGGCTCAGACGCACTATCGCTGGCAAAGTGCGGCCTCGCGTAAGAATGCAGCCAGGAAGAAATTTCTCGATGCGAGTACGAAACAGTAGCCGTGTTGGGGTGGGCCGGCTTGGCTCCCGCCCTTAGCCCGCCCGTGAACGCTTAGGCTGCCGCCTCCGCGGCCTTCGCCCTTCCCAGGCTTGCAGCCTCTCTTGCTCCTTCACGGCGCAACAGTTCGATGGCCCTATTCGTCTTGCCGTTTTCGCGACAGGACACGTATACCAGGGCTCCCACGTCGCAGAGCTGGTGGCCGAGCCTCGTTGCCTCGTCCTCGGAAAAACCAAGTCCCATCAGGGTTCGCGATCCGCGAGACATCGAAGGGAAATTCTGCTCGATCACCAGAGCATGGAAAAACGCCTGCGAACGAATGAAGAAACCAACCGTGGGGATAACAACCGCGCCAAATTCTGAAAACCAGCCGATCATGCGGGCGCTGGTTGCGCTCTCTGCCCAGTCGGCGTCGAGTATCTTGGCATCACGCACAACGGTGGCAACCGGATGAGCGGGAGACAGTACCATGCAGATATCTTCATTCTCGAATCCGGCGCGATTCAGAGCATGGACGACTTCGGGCAAAGCAACAGTGCGAGGGTACATGCCGTATGCAGCGGCTCCGTTTACGCTCATGTGTTGATCTCCATGCCGGATTCGCGAGGAAAGGTGGGAATCCTTCTACAGTACGACGACCGGGCGTTAAAGCAAGCCTACAGAGCTCGTGATACGGAGACACTAGGGTAAATCGTGTAGAACTGGACAAAGGCGTAAAAGCTATGGAGCTCCAGCGCGTGCAGAAAGTTTTCGCGTACCTCTGTCGCGGAACCAACTCTCCCACCATTTCGTCCAATCGCGCCCATCAAGACCTCACGGTAGCACCTCCTCAAAACCTTATTAGGACAAAACAGCACTTTTAACTCGATTGATCTCGCTCGATCCATCAGGTCTCCCTGTAGCAAGAGTGAATGGGTGTGGGAGTGGCGGCTTCGGGCTGGCGCCTAAGACTTAGCCGGGCGATTATCACCGCACGCACCCGGCTCCTACCCGCACAGATTGAGTACAACGCTGTATTTCGATATCGCTCCGTTGGTCTTAAATAGATCTAGTGAAATAGATCAAGGAGCTACCAACATGTCGAATATCCTGACGAAGTCACTATCCGCATCAGAAGCTCATAACCTGCGGCGAACATTCGAAGCCGCTATTGCGCAGATCCAGCCGGGGGGAGAACGTTGCTATTCGAAGACTCCAATCGTCGTACGCAGACAAAATATAGTGCCAGGCGATCAGACTGCTGAGAAGCGGGCGTTGACTGACGCGGCACGAGCCCTCGCACAGCTCTGGAACATCTCTCCCTCTCTAGTCCGTTGAGGGAGGTCCCCCGACGAGGTCAATCATATTGCGGGTATGAGCTTCCTTCAGTTCAGGAGCTTCCGAAGCACCGAACTTCCTATGCTCGCGCCAATAATCTCAAGAAACTGCTCCCGGCCCGATTCTCAACTTTGGCCAGGAACGCACAAATGCAGGATGAGCGGCAATTGTCGTTGCAGCCGATCACCCTGCAGGCCCAGCGCTGAAATTTGTGATTCCGTTAACGGCGAGAACGCTGACTCACTTCCGATTCCTCCTCAGAGTCGGCCGAATCGGGAACGCGTTGAGGCGGTTTAGAGGCAGCCTTGGCGTTGTCCGACTCCTTCTTAATAGCGTCTTTGACTTTGCCAACTGCATTTTGCAATTTGCCTTCGACTTGCTTCGCGGTTCCTTTTGCTTGCTTTTTAGGGTCGCCCGTCCACTCTCCTGCCTGGCGTTCGATGCGTCCGGCTAAATCTTTGACTTTGCCTTCAACTCGATCTTTATTCATGCCATCCTCCTGCGGAATTAAGTTGTGTTGCCACTGTTTGTGCGGTGTCCCGAAAACCCGACCTACATAAGATTTTCGCTGGTCGCGTTTTGGAACTGCTAAGTTACCGGGTTTCTACCTTGAATGATGCGCACGAGCACTGCGATCACCGCTAATACGAGCAGTATGTGAATGAATCCGCCCAGAGTATAGGAGCTGACCATTCCCAGGAGCCAAAGAATCAAAAGCAAAGCAACGATAGTCCACAGCATCCGAGTTCCTCCCTTTGGCAGACAGCAAGTAGCTATTAGTGAGGCGCTGACCTGAGGCTATGCAGAATCCGAGGCAGGATGAATCCAGTAAAGTCAGTAATTACTGAGGTGATCCACTCTATCTTA
>JBELAE010000087.1:0-14490 GCA_049509155.1 Candidatus Sulfotelmatobacter sp. | reverse complement strand
GTCCTGCTGATTGACGCCGACTTGCGCCGCCCCAGCATTCACAAGACTCTGGGCATGGGTCCGCACAGCGGATTGAGCAATGTGTTGACCGGCAGCACCACCCTGGAGCAGGCGATCACGCGCACCGCGATCCTGCCCAATCTGTTCGTGCTGCCGGCGGGAACGCCGCCGCCCAACCCCGCCGAACTATTGGCCTCTACCAACATGAGAGACGTGCTCGCGCAGTTGAGCGAGCAGTATGATCACATCGTCATCGACACGCCGCCGTCGCTGTCGGTCACCGACGCGGTCGTGCTTTCGCCCCGCGCCGACGCCGTCGTGCTCGTCATCCGATCCGGCCAGACCACCAAGACCGCGCTGCGACGCTCGCGCGATATTCTCATGCAGGTCAACGCCAAGGTCGTGGGCGTTCTGCTCAACGCCGTCGACCTCAGTTCTCCGGACTATTACTATTATTACGAGTACAAGAGCAAGTACGCCCGCTACTACCGCGACGAACAGTCCGGGCACGATGAAGAGGGCGACGAAGTCGAAGAAAGCTCCCCGTCGTCAAGCAGTGCATAGCAAACGAGCAGTGCCTAACAAAAGATTTTTCCGCCACACCCCATGAAGATTGCTTTCAATAGTACGGCTCGCAAGCGGCTGGTGGTGGGCGTTGCCGTCGCATTCGCTGTGGTCTATGTTGGCCTGGCCGCTAGCCGGTTTGCGGCCTCATGGTTGGGAAGCCGAGTCCAGTTATCCAGCCTTCAAAAGGCTGCCTGGCTCGATCCTGGGAACGCCGATTATCGCAATCATCTTGGCCGGTTCTACGATCTTGTCGCTCGCGATCCAGCCTCGGCGGTTGGGCAATACCAGGCGGCCGTACGGCTCAACCCGCATTCCGCCCGCTTCTGGTTTGACTTAGCCAGCGCCTATCAGGTTCTGGGCGACACGTCCGCCCAGACTGCAGCTCTGGAGCGCGCCATCCAGGCCGACTCCATGACGCCCGATGTAGCCTGGGAAGCAGCCAATCTCTACCTGGTGCAGGGCGAAAACGAAAAAGCGTTGCGCGAGTTTCGCGTCGTTCTCGCGAATGACCCATCCCTGGCGGAGGCCGCCATCCAGTTCTGCTGGCGCATCGAGCCGGACGTAGATGTGCTGCTGCGCGATTTCGTGCCTCCTCGCAATGATGCGTACACCGCGTTCCTCAACCTCCTGGAGACCAAGCAGGAGACCGCCGGCACCGCCAAGGCCTGGGCGGCATTGATGCAGACCCATCAGCCCTTTGAGCGCCGCCAGGCCGATGAATATATCCGCTATCTGATTCAGCACAAAGATGTCGACCAGGCGGTTCTGGTCTGGCGACAGACGGCCGAGCGCTTCGGGCTCACTTCGTACCTGCCATCGTCGAGCAATCTGATCGTGAATGGCAGCTTCAGCCTGAACGTGTTAAACGCGGGTTTTGACTGGCAACATCAGAGCCAATCGGGCGTCAAACTGGAACTCGATCCCACCGACTCCCATGCCGGCCGGCAGTCCTTGACCATCACCTTTGACGGGCCCGGGATCAGCGACGCCGGCATTTATCAGTTCGTTGCCGTTCAACCGAACACCACCTACCAGTTCTCCGCCTATTACAAAAACGTGGAAATGGAGGGAGCCGGAGGGCCACATTTCACGATCCAGGACATGTACACGCAAGCGATCTATTACGAGAGCGATGAATTGATCGATGCGGGTTTCTGGAAATCGGCGGAGGGCGACTTCAAGACCGGACCGGATTGCAAACTGGTCGTGCTTCACATCCGGCGGCTTCCGGCGGGCAGTCCAATCCGTGGTAAGCTCTGGATCGACGATTTCCATCTCACCAGAAAACCGTCTTAGGCGACCAACTGCCGCAGAAAAAACAGCACTCTGATGCGCGTTCACCGAAAAAACCCGAGAAACAAACCGATAAAAGAGCCGAGGCAGGTCGATCGCCAATCGCAGGCAGCCCAGATCGACACCATCCTGCTTTATGGAACCTTCGGATTGCTGATGTTCGGTCCAGTCGCCTTCGGCGCCGTCGAACCCTGGTCAACTTTCATTCTCGAAGCCGGCTCGGTGGTCCTTATGTCCCTCTGGCTCCGCAAACAATTCCTCGATGGCGATTTGACCATCGAGTGGAACCCGCTGTTCCTTCCCATGTCAGGGTTCGGACTTCTCATCCTCCTGCAAATCGTTTTCGGCATCAGTGCTTATCGTCACGACACCATCTCCGGAGCACTTTTGTACTGCGCTTATGCCATGCTATGTTTCCTGTCGGCGCAGACCCTGTTGCGCAGTTCGCAGGCGCGCATCATCGCTGTCGTCCTTGCCCTCTACGGTTTCACCATAGCTGCGTTCGCCCTGCTGCAGGGCATCGCTCCCAACGGCAAACTGTTCTGGGTTCGCCAACCCAGCATGGGCGGCGCAATCTACGGTCCCTACGTGAACCACAACCACTATGCCGGGCTCATGGAGATGCTCGTGCCCATCCTCCTGGTCCTGTCTCTCACGCGACTGGCGGGGGAGAAGGAGCGCATGGCTGCCGGGGTCGCCGCCGCCATCATGATCGGCACGGTTTTCCTCTCCGGATCGCGCGGCGGCATGCTCGCCATTTTCGTGGAGCTCGCCTTCTTTGCCGTGGTGCTGCTTGGCCAGCGAAGAAACCCTCGCATCGTTGTCGGGGCAGTGGTGTTCGCGGTTGTACTGGTCGGCTTGCTGACCTGGCTGGGGGGAAAAGAGCTGACCTCGCGGGTCTCCAGCATCTCCACCGAAGCTCGCACCGAACTTTCCGGCGGCACTCGCCTCTCTATTGACCGCGATGCCTTGCGGATGTTCGGGAACAAGCCCGTGTTCGGCTGGGGCCTGGGAACTTTCCCCGTGGTCTACCCGCAGTATCGCAGCTTCTATACAAACTTCTTTGTGAACGAAGCGCACAACGACTATCTGCAGCTACTGGCCGAGATGGGCCTGCTCGGTTTCGGCACCATGGTCTGGTTCATCATCGTTCTTTATCGCTCCGCCATGCCTAAGATCGCCAACTGGACGTCTGACGTAAGCGGCGCCGTAACTCTGGCTTGCACGTTAGGCTTCACCGGAATCCTGGTCCACAGCCTGCTCGACTTTAATCTGCAGATTCCCGCTAACGCCGCACTCTTCTACGTGCTCTGCACCATCGCCGCGGCGAAACCGTTGCTGCAGCGATCCAAGAAGCGCAGACCCGCATCCACAGAAAAGGAAGAGATGTTCCGCGCTTCTGAAGTGGTCTAGGCGAGCACCGGACACGCACCCACCAAGAGCGGAAATGAGCCCAGGAAACCGGCGCAATTGAGGGCGACGGCGAGCGCGCGAAACAGAGTTGGAAGGGCACAATCTGTGCCCGGCTGCTATCGGACTTTTTCGGGATTTACGAACTGCGCGAAAACTCCACCGCCGGTTACGGCATGGTCGGGCTGGCCGGGTTGTCGTTCTTAAGCAGCACCCAGGTCGTTACGCCCACGATGGCTCCCGCACCAATGCCTATCGCGTAAGGAGAACTCAGGATTCCCCCGCTCGCTGCCGGAAGTGCCCCCGCAGCCGCCTTCTTTTTCTTCTTCTTGCCGTTCTGATTTCCGTTCTGATCGGCAGTAGGGGAAGACTCGTCGCGCGTCGTGTCCTGGCCTTGGGCCAGCGTAACCACACTCTGGCCGTCGCTGATCGTGAGGTCGCCCTTGCGCGCGAAGATCCTGACCTTCCCATCCAGGTCGGAAACATTGAACTCCGTCCACGCGTTCGACGCCGGCACCACTTTCACGTCTCCTGCTGTGGCCGCCACTTCCTTCGACGTGGATACCGTCACCCCGCCGTGCTGGATATCTACCGAGGCCCCCTCGAACTGCACCAGAGAGTCGGACAGAACAGTAATGCTGGAGCCGGACTGGTTAATATTCGCCACCGAATCAGAACGCGTTTGCAGAAGATCGCCAGAGAAAATTGCAGAAGTAGAGCGAGGAACATGCGCGCCGTTCACCCAGGCTGCGCCGTTTGTGTAAAGCATGGCCGCATTGGAATCGGCGGCAAACAACGAACCGGGGAACAGAATCATTAGCACGCAACTAACCATACCGCGAAACGCGGACTTGCCCATTCCCACACTCCGTTAATAACTGTTTTGGTGTCCTTGCTCCGAATCGTACCCTCCTCGTTGTTGTCAGTCAATGCCTTTTGTGTTAGCGAAAACTTTTTCCGGTGGAAAACTGACGTGCCGCTCCCCGGCGCTTCCCGCTCTGGACAGGCGATTCTGCTCAATGCCAGCGCTCAACTACAGTCCACCACAGCGTCTTCAGCCACTCGTCCATGCAAGTCTTGGCCCACTGCCGGTGAGTCCACCAGCGTGTTCCGAATTGGGCTTCATCGCGAGCCACCGCCACCGAGAAGGACTTCCCGCGAACCTCGTGGCGGAAGATGTCCAGCGCACGGCGGGTGTGAAACTCCGATGTCACAATTAAGACTCGGCTACCCGGTTCGCCGGACAGGCATTTTTCCGCCTCGTGGGATTCCTCGCGCGTGGAGAGGCCCTCAATTGGACAAATCTGGATCAATGCCGCCTGCGGAAGATTCTCAACGTAGTTCTCGGCCAGTTGCAGTTGACTCGAATCGTAGATCTTCGCTTCGGCGGGAACATCCATGACCACCCGGCGGCCGTAGCCCTGCTGCAGCAACTGCAAGGCGCGCGCCGGACGGCGATCCGTCTCCCCCGCAAGCACCAGAATCACGTCCGAGGGTTGCGGCGCGTCCACAACCAGCAAGCGTCCGGCATTCGCGGCGAACGTGAGCACCGCCGCGGCCAGACCAACCGCAACCGCCCAGAACCACCTTTTTCTGCTCACGGCCCTCCTGTTCCCATCTTTTGGTTGAATTGTCGACGGATCAACTCTCTACAACAATCCCCTATCGGCATTTCCGCTGTTTCGGGTGCCGCAGTGCTGCACTCATTGAGCAGGCGCCATTCCTCTGCGTGCTAAAATCAAACTGTTTTATTGGCGCCCCTTTTTCCTGCATTCCGGAAACTTTCATGACGATTTCCCCCGCAGCCGATGCGTCAGTCGATCAATTCAGAAGCAGAATTCAGCAGCGCCAGGCCCGCGTTGGGATCATCGGCCTCGGCTACGTTGGCCTTCCTTTGGCCTTGCTGTACAGCGAACAAAAGTTCCAGGTAACCGGCTTTGACGTCGATGCCCGCAAGATCGACACACTCGCCAAGGGCGGTTCCTACATCTACCGCATCGCGGCGGAGGAAATACAATCCGCCCAGGCGCAGGGCTTTTCCGCCACTGCTGACTATTCGCAACTCACCGCGATGGACGCCATTATCATCTGTGTCCCCACGCCCCTGAATGAATATCACGAACCTGACCTCAGCTTCATCACCGACACCACTCACTCCATCGCTCCGCACCTGCGCGCGGGGCAGTTGGTCGTACTCGAGAGTACGACATATCCCGGCACTACCGAAGAAGTGATGATTCCGATCCTCGAAAAAGAAAACCGGGCTGGTCTCAAAGCCGCCCGCAGCGAAACCCCTACGGAAAAAGAATTCTTCGTGGCTTTTTCCCCCGAGCGCGAGGATCCCGGCAACACCACCGTCGCCCGCCGCGACATTCCTAAAGTCGTCGGAGGATTGAATCCGCAGGCCTCGGAACTCGCCGCCGCCCTCTACGGTTCCATCTTCGCTCGCACCGTCCCAGTGTCGTCTCCGGCTGCCGCGGAAATGACGAAATTGCTGGAGAACATTTACCGCTGCGTCAACATCGCACTGGTCAACGAGCTCAAGCTGCTCTGCCTGCGCATGGGCATCGACATCTGGGAGGTCATCGACGCCGCTTCCACCAAGCCTTTCGGCTTTCATCCCTTTTATCCCGGCCCGGGCCTCGGTGGGCACTGCATCCCGATTGATCCCTTCTATCTCTCGTGGAAAGCCAAGGAGTTTGATTTCCAGACCCGCTTCATCGAATTGGCTGGAGAGATCAACAACAACATGCCCTACCACGTTCTCTCTTCCGTGGCCGGCGCATTGAATCGCCACAAGAAGGCGGTGAATGGCGCCCGCGTACTCGTGCTGGGTGTGGCCTACAAGAAAGACATCGACGATCTGCGCGAGTCGCCTGCTCTCACCATCATCGAACTGCTGCAAAAAGACGGAGCCCAGGTCAGCTATAACGATCCTTATTTTCCGTTCATTGGCAAGGGCCGCAAATACGATCTGCAGATGAAGTGCGCGGAATTGGACAATCTCGGCCAGTATGATTGCATCCTGATCGTCACCGACCACTCTGACTACGACTATCGCCACATCGTTAGCGAAGCCCAATTGGTCGTCGACACCCGCAACGCCACCCGTGGCATTGAAAGCACCAAGATTGTGCGCTGCTGAAGGGCCGGCGGAAAGGGCCGGCGAAGCAAGGGCCGACATCGCAGCGCCCCTGCCCCTTTTGGGAAATCTGTTCCATACAATGATGTAGTTTTGGTACTGGGGCCACCGCGCCCACTCAGCAAGCCCTCACCGACCTCTCCCAACCAACTGAACCCATAGGGGTTGCCCATTTTCTTTCAAATCTGCGAAATGGTCTATATCGTGCATAACTAACCAGGGGTCAAAGATACTCTTCACTTTGCACCCTGCCTTACAGGTTTCCCAGTATCCGAAAAAGATAAGAAAGCTTTTATACTGTGTCCAGGGTTTCAACCGTTTGCATGTTCTGAGTTGATTATGTCGTTACCTTCGTCTTCCACCGAATCGGCCCTGTTCACCCCGCTCCCGCAGTGGAAAATGCCTTGGTCTGACCTTTTCTTGAGTTACGGTGCTCAGGCGGTGATCGTCGCAATTTTTGTCTGGGTCCCAGTTCTCCATCCCGAGATCCTCGAAGGCCCTGCCAAGGATTACCACGCCATCGAATTGGTCCCAACTCCGGTTCCGGTCAATCTCGCACGGCAGCGGCAGCTTCCCAAACCAGTTCTTGTTGCGAAGCTCGATCCTCCGCCCGCGGTTTTGCGGCTGCCCGCTCCTCAACCGCAACCCAAGCCGAAAGTGGAGGACACCCCCGCTCCGGAAGTGCAAATCGCCAATAAGAAACTTGATCCTCTGCCTCTTTCCACGACGCCGCTGGTTCCCAAACAAATCGTGAGAATCAACACTTTTTCGACGGGCAGTTCAGCTCCGCAGACCATCAGTCGCGCACCGCAACAAGTGCAGACTGGGGGCTTCGGCGATCCCAACGGCATCCCCGCGAAATCAATTCAGACGAGAGCCGTCAACATCGCGCAGGCAGGCGGATTCGATATGCCTGTCGGACCAGGTTCCGGCAACGGAACCGGCGGGGCTAACGGCACGCGCGGCGTGGTTGCCAGCGCGGGATTCGGCAACGGAGTTGCTGTTTCCGATGCGCATGCTTCCTCTCGCGGCGCGGTTCGCTCGGCGGGCTTCGGCGATGCTGACGTTCCTGCACCTCCCACTGTTCAATCCCGCCCCGCGGCGCAGGCGGCCGAAAAAATCGTGCCGGCTGAAATTCTTTCCAAGCCGCTTCCCATCTACACCGCCGAAGCCCGCGCCCAGCGCGTCGAGGGTGAGGTGCTTCTCGAAGCCGTTTTTGAAGCAACCGGCAGAATACACGTATTGAAAATAGTTCGCGGACTCGGGCATGGTCTGGACGACGCGGCGGTACACGCCGCCGAGCAGATTCGATTCAAACCAGCCCTGAAAGACGGCCAGCCATCGGACTCGACCGTCGTCTTGCACATCATTTTTCAGTTAGCGTGATCGACTCCCAGAAGGTTCTTTATGCGGATGGTTCGTTCGGGCTCGCCGTTGATTCTTACGTTGGTTTTCATCCTGTTGTCATGTGCTTTTGCGGCCAACGCTCAGGATTCTCCTCCCACGGCACAGCTGAGTCCCGCAAGCGCGCCCGCTCAGAGTGCTGACTCTCTTCCTCCGGCTGCAGTCACGCTCGATGACGTGATCGATCACGTGGTGCAGCGCGAGCACTTCTTTCTGGCCCAGATGCGCCACATGCATCCCCTGATCGAGACCTACCTGCAGGACCTGAAGAGCGACAACGCCGGCAACACAAGTCCCGTAAAAGACCAGTATTTTCTCGGCCGGCTCGACATGAACGATGGCCCCGAAGATGTTTCTTTCGTAGGCCAGCCTGGATTCGGTCATCGCATGCTCGCCAAGCTGACCGGAGTTTATTCCTTGCAGTTCCTTCCCATGGGCTTCGCTCAGATGGTTGTGCTCGACACTGATTTCCAGAAGAAGTTTTATAAGTTCACGTTCGTGCGGCGCGAGTTTCTTGGCGAAGTCCGCTGCCTGGTGATCGATGTCCAGCCCCGGGAAGACCAGAAGATTTCGCGCTTCATGGGCAGGATCTGGGTGGAAGACCAGGATTACAACATTGTCCGCTTCAACGGAAGCTACTATCCGGAGCCCAAAATCAATTTCTACTTCCACTTCGACAGTTGGCGCCTTAACATGCGTTCCGGAACCTGGCTGCCGGCTTATGTCTACACCGAAGAATCGAATCTCAAGAGCGGACTCACTAAGACTGTCCACTTCAAGGCGCAGACCCGGCTCTGGGGTTATGACCTGAAGAACATCGGAAAGAATGAAGAATTCACGCAGATCCTGGTTGATTCTCCGCAGTCGATAACCGACCAGAGCCCTACCGCCGCCGATGCCACTCCCATCGTCGCCGAGCGTATGTGGGAGCAACAGGCCGAAGACAACGCCATCGATCGCCTGCAGAAGATTGGCTTGCTGGCGCCGCCCGGCGAGGTCGATAAGATTTTGGCCACCGTGGTCAACAATCTGCTGGTCACCAACAACATTGACCTGCAGGGCGACATTCGCTGCCGCGTCCTATTGACTTCGCCTCTCGAGTCATTCACCATCGGCCACACCATCGTCGTGAGCCGCGGCCTGCTCGATGTTCTTCCCGACGAAGCCTCCCTGGCCATGGTTCTGGCCCATGAACTCAGCCACATCGTGCTGGGGCATCACTTCGACACCAAACTCGCCTTCAACGACAAGCTATTCTTCCACGACGAAGATTCTTTCAAGAGCCTCGACTTCAAGCACACTCCGGCGGAAGAGCAAGCCGCTGACACCAAGGCTCTCGAGCTCCTAAAGAACTCCCCATACAAAGACAAATTAGGGAACGCAGGATTGTTCTTGAAGGCCTTGCAGGAGAAAGCGCCCGAGCTGCAGCATTTGATTCGCCCGCACCTGGGTAACAGCTTTGCCGGTGGAAAGAACGTCCGAATGGCGGGCCTGCTGGCCTCCGCGCCGGCGCTCGACGAAAAGCGCCTCGACCAGATCGCGGCTCTGCCTTTGGGCGGCCGCATCCGCGTCGATCCCTGGACCGATCAGGCGGAACTGTCCAAGGCCAAACCAGTTGCGTTGACCTCGGCGCGCGAGAAAATGGAGTTCGAGATCACGCCGGTCTTCCCTTACCTCACCCGGTTGTCGAGCGGGGGCACAGAGAAGGTCGCGCTCACCACAACGGGTTCGCAAACCCAACAGAAATAGTTGAGGGAAAAATACGAGGGGTGCGCAGACTCAAGCTTCGGCATGCGGGAGAATGGACGGGCCCATGTGTCGCTGGCCCTTTGCCGCGTGCCTCAAAAACTGCCGAAGTCGCCGCTTACTGAATTGCGCTACCAACTTGAGAAAACACGTTGTTGGCATTCGACCCGATGAGCCGGATCGTGCCCACGACAATCACTAGAATCACAGCCAGCATAACTGCGTATTCCGCAATGTCCTGTCCACGCTCATCGTTCCAAAGCTGTTGCAAATGTTTCGCCACAGGGCTCCTCTTTCTCACTTCCGAAAACCGTGCCCTCCAAACCGTTCCGGGCACAACTTACCCGAACCACACTGTCCCCGATCTCTATGGGGATTCTAGTATTCCGAATCTCCCCCGCCAATAGCACGGAAGTGCCACGTGCTCGGCCCATTTTGGGACTGCGTTGCTCAGCCAATGCTCTTCAAAGGCAGGGCCTGATTCACTGCAAACAAAGCAAGTTCCAGACGAGTCGAAACCCCCAGTTTGTCAAAGATATTGCTGAGATGGTGCTTGACGGTATCTTCGCTGATCTTGAAATATTCCGCTATTTCCTTGTTAGAGTACCCGGCAACCACCGCCGAAACGATCTCCAGTTCGCGCGGCGTCAGACCAAATTTCTTTTGCCGCGCCTCGTCATGCGAAGACTGCATCAGCGTGCGCAGGTACTGCACCAGATTGGAAACGCTTTCCCGTCCGACCCAATATTCGCCCTCCATCACGGTATGAATCGCTTTCAGAAGCAGCTGCGTGGCGGAATCTTTGAGCACCACTCCGCGGGCGCCCAGCTGCAGCGCCTCGACGATCTGGCTCTTCTCCGCCGCAGCTGTCAGCAGAATCACCCGCACCGGAGTTGCAGTGGCAGGCACACTCAGCTCCCGCAAAGCTTCCAACCCCGGATGTCTTGGCATTGCCAGGTCGAGCAACAGGATGTCGGGCTTCAATTGCCGCGCCAGCTTCACCGCCTCGGCGCCGTCCGATGCTTCCCCCAGAACCTTCAGGTCGGCTTCGGCCTCCAGCAACCGCCGCAACCCATCGCGGAAGATCGGGTGGTCATCGGCAATCACGAGTCGAACCGGCTGCGTCTTTCTAAAATTCATGAGGCACTTCCCCGCTGCGAGGCACACTGATTTCCAGGCGCGTTCCCTGTCCGGGATTTGATTCTACCGTGAGTTCGCCGGCAATTAAACTCACCCGTTCCTTTATGATCATAGGCCCTTTCCCCACTTCTTCCATCTGACTCTGGTTGTAACGGCCCGCGAAAGGAAATCCCTTCCCGTCATCCTCCACGGTCAGGCTCCATTTATCCTGGCTCGATCCCAAACGCACCAGCGCGTGCCGCGCCCCACTGTGCTTTCTCACATTCACCAGTCCTTCCTGCACAATGCGCAGGATTTCACGACAGACGCGTTGTGGCATGTCCAGATCCTCGAGGTCGGTGACAAAGCGCGCCTGGATTCCGGTCTCCCGCTGAAAGCGTTCCACCGTATCGTTCAACACCCCGAGCAGCTTCTGCGAATCCACGTCGATCGCTTTCATCTGCTGCATCAGTTCTCGCAATTTGAGCACTTCCTCGCGCAGCAACCCCTGGATGCGTCCTAATTCCGACCCGATCGGTTTGCCGGCGTCGGCTTGCCGGCGTATTACATCGACTTGCATTTCCACCGCAATCAGCGATTGCACCGCGCCGTCGTGCAATTCCCGGGCAAAGCGCGCGCGCTCGGCCGCCCCCGCCCGGCGCCGCAGGCGGTGCAAAAGGTAAACGTTGTAGACGGCTGGTCCGACCTGGTGGACCAGATCCAGCAAAAAGCGCAGTTCCTCCTGCTTCTCGCCACGCCATGACGGGTTGAATAGAAATACCCGGCCTCTCCACTCGCTCCCAAAGAGAAAGGCGACGGTAATCAGCGACTCAAACTTCTGCGCGTCCTTCTGGATGTCCCGCAGTTGAGAAATTGGCGCCAGGTTCGCCACCGGCACGGCGTGACCCGTGTCATCCAGCGCCAAAGTGGTCCACCGATCGCCGCGCACCGAGGCGTAACACACGTCCCCCGGAAAATCATCGAGATAAGTTTTCGCGTCGCGCGAGCCTGAGTCCAGCCAGTGGAACTCCGACGGCACCCGCCCATTCGCCTGTGTCAACTCTCCCACGAAAACGCGCTGGCTGTGCGATTCCTGCGATGCCACCACCACCCGCGACGCTCCATACATCGCCATGGCTTCATGGAAAATCTGCTCAATCGTCCCCGTCAGGCCCGCTTCCACCCGTATCCGCGACAATGTGCCAGTCACTACCGCCTTCTCCGCCCGCAGATGTTTTTGCTGCTCAGCCAGATATCCCAGCAACAAACCCATCACCAGAAGGTAGACCGACAGCATGAACAGGCGTTGCGGTTGAAACTCCGGAACGTTCACCCGCAATCCTAAAAAACCTGGCGGGCCCAGAGGACCGAACCAGCGGTGGACGAGAACAAACCTTTCGATCCACAACAACGCGACCTCGGCGGCGGCCGTGCAGAGGGTTTCCCAGAGTCCCCAACGATAAGCAGCCGCGGCCAGCACGAAAAAGAAGAAGAGATAAAAAGGCGCTCTCGGCCCTTCCGCGAAGATGGAAATCAAAGCTGGCCAAACCACATCGCCAGCGTGTACCAGCAGACGAAATCCCGCGGTCGACTGCTGTCTTCGCCTGAGCAGCATCAGGATCAGAATGCCGTTGGCCAAATAAAATACGAACAGACCGTAAGCCGCCCACGAATTTCCCAGTTCCGTGGGATCCATGCGGATCGCCACTAAAGTCGAAACCGCCAGAAACACGCGCGCGGTCGCCAGCCAGCGCTCAATCCGCCGCGTCTCCCCCGGATCGGGCGGGATCCTCAGTCTCCAGGAATGTCGATATTGCTCAACCAGAGGATTCAATCGCATCCCTCTCCGCGGGCATGACGGCTGCGCTGCATATTATTGAATAACAAAAGTTTACCGGCAAGTGGCAGCCTGGTGTATGCCTTCTCCAGACCCGATTCATCGGTTCGCTCCCGAGCACGCACAGGTTACTACAGTAACCAGCGTCACCTCCTGATCCCGTCTAAAATTGCGCCAGAGGACTGCCTTGAGCAATCGTTCCAAAGTGTGGCTAGCGGTGGTCGCCGGATTCCTGGCGGCTTTGGTTTTGGCAGCTTTCGCCCTGCCCAGGTCGTTTCGCCTGACCGCTTCCAGTGACGTCATCCAATGCTTCCTGTTAGCTTCCGGCGCGGCTTCTTTTGTCCCCCTCGCCTTGCGCTCTCAGGGACGCCAGCGGCTGTTCTGGTCGCTGATCACTCTTGGCATTTCCTTGCAGCTTACTTATCAATTCCTTTGGACTTACTACGAAGTCGTTCTCCGCCGCGATGTGCCCGACCTCTTTGCCGGCGACGTGATTCTTTTCCTGCACGTCGTTCCGCTGATGGCCGCTTTGGCCCTTCGTCCCCACGTCGCGCGCGACGAGTATGCCGCCCGCGTGGGACGCCTTGATTTTGCGCTCTTGCTGATGTGGTGGTTCTATCTTTACGTCTTGATCGTCATTCCCTGGCAATACGTTGTGGCCGACATACCCGCCTATGACCGCAACCTGAACGCCGTCTATCTCGCAGAGAAGGTCGCATTTCTGGCTGGCCTGGTCGCATGCTGGATCACCAGCAAGGGGGAATGGAGAAAGCTCTATGCCGGCCTGTTCGGCCTGAACTTGTGCTATGCCGTAAGCTCCACCGCAGCCAACTGGGCAATCGCCCGAAAGTTGTACTACAGCGGCAGCCTCTACGATATTCCCTTGGTCGCTCCCATGGCCTACATCACATGGATCGGCCTGACCACCAAGGCTGAGAAACCGGGCGCCGACGCCCGCGAGGTTTCCACCGTCTACGGTGTGTGGGTCGCCCGCTGCAGCATGATTGCGGTGTTTTCCCTGCCCTTATTTGCGGCCTGGGCCATGTCGGACGTCGTCGTCCCTCCGCGCATCCGAATCTTTCGGCTCACTTTGACTCTCGCCGCCGCATTCTTCATGGGCCTGATGGTCTTCGTGCGCCAGAATCTGCTCGAGCGCGAACTGATCCACTTGCTCGACCACTCGCGGGATTCCTTTGACAATCTGCAACGTCTGCAGGCGCAGATTCTTCAGTCGGAAAAACTGGCCTCGATCGGCCAGTTGGTCGGCGGCGCCGCCCACGAACTCAACAATCCCATCACCGCCATGCTGGGTTATTCCGACATGCTGCTCAGCACGCGACTCACCGCCGAGCAGCAACCCCTCGCGGCCAAAATCGGACAATATGTCCGTCGCACCAAGTCTCTGGTCGCCAGTCTCATCAGCTTCGCCCGTCAGGCACCCGCGCCCAAGAATCCCATCGATCTCAATACTCTGGCCCGCACCGCCGTGAAGTTGACGCAACCCCAGTGGGAGGCCCTCGCCATTGAAGTCCGCACCCAGTTCGATGCCACGCTGCCCAAGGTCTTGGGAGATTCCAATCAGCTCTTACAAGTCTGTCTGCAGCTCGTAGCCAACTGCCTGCACCTGCTCAGCGAGCGGGGCGGCCGAGTCTTGACCATGAGCACGGAATGGCAGGCGGGCACGGCTGTCCTTTTAATCGCGACTGAATCCATTCCTGTCGCGTCATCTCTCAACAACTCCTCTTTCCCAGTCGATCCTGACGACGGCCTGGCCCTAAGCGCGTGTGAAGGCATCCTGCAGGAACACCGCGGCCAAATCTCTCGCGAACGCCGCGAAGATGGCTCTACCCTGCTGCGTGTGGAACTCCCTATCACCGAGTCCGCTCCCGCCAGGAGCAAGGACTCTACGGTGCCGGCGCTGTGGCAATCTCGACCGTACGCTTGAGTTGCCCGCAGGCCGCGTAAATGTCCC
>JBELAE010000086.1:0-14525 GCA_049509155.1 Candidatus Sulfotelmatobacter sp. | reverse complement strand
GCATCGCGGCCGCGCGCGATCAGCACTCGTCCAATCCTGGGCACGTTGTTCCGCGGATCGAACGTGTGCCAGGCGCCACCGAGATAAACTTCAATCCATGCGGCAAAATCCATCAGGCCGTAAGGCGGCAGCGTTCCCATGTCGCCAAGGTATCCCGTGCAATAGCGCGCTGGAATATTCATGCAGCGGCAGAACGCGATCGCGAGGTGCGCGTAGTCGCGGCAGACGCCCACACCCTCGTTGAACGCCTCCCAGGCGGTTCGCGTGGGGCGCGCTTTCTGATAATCGAAAACAATATGGTTGTGCACGAAATCGCAGATCGCCTGGACGCGCGGCCAGCCCGGCGTCGTCTGACCGAATCTCGACCACGCTGCGTCGGACAACAAATCGGTCTCGCAATACCGGCTGCCCAAGAGAAAAACCAGAGTATCTTCGGGCAATTCCTGCAAAGGGTGCTGTTGAGCGGCGGGTGTCAGCACGTCGGTTTCTCCCGAGTCGCGAACCACTCCGGTGCTGGTCAAACGAATTCTTCCGGCAGACGCCACAATGCGGGTGCACCAGTTCCCAAAGCCGTCCCTATACGCCGTGATTGGCGTTGCCGGATCTGTAACCAGCAGATCAGGAGTGACGATATCCAAGGCGCGAGAGTAATGGACGTTGACCATAAGGATCATCGGCGTCTCTTGCGGACAGTAAAAGACTAATTCGTAGCCGACCTGAATCAACATGCGTGATTCCCCTCAAACCGCGATCTCAAAGCCGTTCCATTGTCGAAGACGATGCGCCGACTCAAATTACAGCCGAACGGTCTGGTCCAACTGAAGATGCCGTAGCCACTCCGACGGTTGCCGCCATTACCTTCGCCGTTACAACTTCCAGCCCCGACCAGTTCCTATTTTACAGAGATGATGCGCCATGCGGAGGATCGCGTGATGTTCACAATTGCTCGGTTCGAAAAAACACTCTTGCTCAGCGGCTCAGCTACTTACAGAGCTTGGGGGGAGGGGGATTTTGGGCAGCTCGCTGGTCACCGTGTGGGCAGGTGGCCGGCAAGAGCGGGAGTCAAGGTCGCGCGCGAGTCCCAGTTAGCAAGAGTTAATCGTCGTTGGTCGTTGGTCGTTGGTCGTTGGCCGCTAGTCGTCGGCTTGGTTGAGCCGGTTTGTCCGTGCTCGCAACTGCCTGTCCGGATTTCGTAACGGAAAATGTCTTTTTATTCGCAATCAAAATATGGATGTACAGTTGAGCGGTCTTCCCCTCCGGTTCCCAGCGTTGAAATCCTCAGGGCTCTTGGTCCGTCTCCTTTGAACAGAGGTGGAATATGCGCTTCCCGATCGTTGGCTTCGCTCTAGCATCTGTCCTGTTCGCCACCACCAACGCCGTTTCCCAGGAAATGATCACCGTCGCCGACGGAGTGACGCTGCGTGCGCCGCAAGGGTGGAAAGTCACGCGCGACACGCGCACCACATTTCTCTTCGAGCATTTTCGCAAAGAAAAGGTTCTCGACGCTTCCATTGCGGTTCAAATGGAAAGGCGGTCCAGCCACGCCGAAGCGGTGCGGCGGCTGGCCCAAATCGAAGCGGAATCTCCGGCCAAATCCGAGTACTCACTCATCGCCGGATGGCCCGCGTTGGTGCGCGAATCCGTAGAGCTATTTCAATATCCCGGCGAGGACAACGCGCATGAAAGCCCCTGGGGACACCCCACCGGCGAGAAATCGGTTCAGGTCACGATTGCCGTCGCGATTGAGGACGAAGTCATCAAGCTGAGAGCATTGCTGGCACCGGATGCGACTTCATCGCTCGCCGACGTGCCGTTGGCCATCACGAAAACGCTCACTGCCCCCTCGCCGAGGAGCGAGCAATCGGATTCGGACTTGAAAGACCTGCGGAACGGCACGTTCAAACCGAAGCCCCTTCCGCCGCAGTCCTATGCCCGGACCGCTTCCGCGCGGCGGATCGCGCGCGAATTAAATGAGCCTGCGCCTGCTGCATCTTCTCGCAAGCCCCGGCCCGGTGGTGGTGGCTCGGCGCTAAAAGTCCCCGGCGCCGGCGAGATTGAGGCCACATCCTCGCTGTCGGGTGGCAACATCGTTACCGATGCTGCTTGCTCGATTTCCTATTCGATCACCGGAGGCGCGAGTTTCAACCCCAGTTCAGTGACTGGAATTCCCTCGAACAGTGATGGTGATTGCACGGTCACGTGGGGCCCCAGCGGAAATTTTTATCTGGGTCGGCTGGGCAATGATTTCGTCTCGTTCTACTCCTCGGTTGCTCCCAACAACGGAGCGAATTTCCCTTACGTGATCGACGCCGTCAACCGCATCAGCGCCGGGATCAACGTCGACCAACCCCATATCGCGGCCGACCGCTGGAATACATCGTCGAGCAGCGGCGATTTCGTTTATGTGTCGTGGCAGGAGACGGGTAACTTCCTCTCTCGAGTTGCCTGCTCATCCAATAGCGGCAGCGCCTGGAGCGCTCCGGTGGACGCAAACAGTGGGAACTTCGGCTATCCTCGAGTTTCCGTCGGCCCTGACAGCATGGTCTATGTGGCTTCGCGAAGCTGGCCGAGTTCCATCATCCTGGACAAATTCAGCAACTGCGATTCCGGACTGGTCGAGCAGGCAGGATTCCCAGTCACCATCGCCATCAGCGACATTCCCTGCCCCGTTCCCGGCCTTGACCGCTGCAACAACGGCAATACGCTTGCCAGTCCAACGATTGCCGTCGACGACACCGACGCCAGCCACGTCTACCTCGGATGGGCCCAAGAGAACGGAGGTGGAACTGGCGCGAACATTATGATCGCGGACTCAACCAACGGCGGCCAATCGTTTAGCGCGCCCGTCGCCGCCAATGCCGCCGCCACCGGAGTCCGCTTTATGCCCTGGGTCAATTCCTGGGGAGGAACCGCATACGTCGGCTGGTACGACCGCAGCACGGCGGGAACCACAACATCCGATCCTGACGATTTCACACGCTACCACTACGGCAGCGTGCTCGGAGCCAACGGAACGCTTACACCGGGCACTGATGTCGATCTGATGGGGATTGACGATGCTCAGTGCAAGAGCGGATGGCCGTGCGGCGCTCGATCCGCCAATGACTATACCAGCTGCACAATTCCGTCAGGGGGATCGATCGGGAGCGGCTGTCCGAAGTACGGCGACTACAACGGTCTCACGACCGGCAGTGGCCTGCTCTTAAATATATGGGCCTCGAGCACAGCTCCTGCGAGCCTGCCTCCAGCTGCGAACAACAATGTCCTCGCCTATGTGACAGTCACGCCACTCGACCCGGATTTCTTTGTGCGCGATTGGACTACCGGCCCCGGCATCACGCAACACGACGGCGGAGTGGAACCTTCCACGAATCCTGATTTCTATTCCTCGAGCGACGTCTGGAACCAGACCACAACCACGCCCTATCCGCCGGTGAGCGATTGGGTTCTAGGTGACTCGGCGGTGCGCGGAGCCACGAATTACGCTTTTGCCCGAGTCTCCCGCCGCGCAGCAGCAGCATCCACATCGCCAAGCGCGACCGTCACCGTGGATTTCCTCGAGGCCGATTTCGGACTGGGTATACCCTTTGCAGATCTGGGCACCGAAACTGTGACGCTCGCGGCCGGCGATCTTAGCCAGATTACGAACGCTCATCCGTGGGCGGTTTCGGCGACCGCCTCGACTCACGTCTGTCTCGCGGTGCAAATCACCACGCCGGATGGGGCTTACTTGCCACCTTCGCTGGTGGGACTGTCACCCGGCCCCAGCGGCAGTGATCCGCTTATTCGAGAAGACAACAAGAAGGCGCAGCGCAATCTGGCCACGGTCATGGGAACCGGCGGTTCTGGCGGGGCGGGCGGGGAATATCATGCCATCATTCACAACATCGAGAAATACCAGCGCGATATTGACCTCGAATACAGCCTGGATCCCCAGGCCGCGAAGTCGATGCACGGCGGCACGATCTCCGTCATCGGCGGACCGACGGTCGAACTCAAACCATCCGGCCGCCTCGTGCTCGGCGACATGGCTCCCGGTGAAAACCGCTGGATCCGTGTCGTTTTTGGCCAGGTCGACGGCGAAAACGGATCTCTATCCATCATTCGATTCAACGAAGTATCCAAGGGCAAGCCTGTCGCCGGCTTCGCTATCGGGTACCAGCGCGAACCTATCCCCATCGTGCGGCGCGAAGTGCTGCGCATGGAAGCCGATGTACTCGGCCGGCTGTTTGCGATCGCAAGTGATCCAGAAGTCGGGCGCCGAGCCGACGAAGCCGCCCGGATTTTTAACGGCTCCCCGCGCGGCGTTGAGGCCGAACCATTCCGCGCGTTCCGCGCCGGCGCTCGGGAAACATTTCAATCGATCGTCCAACACCAACTCCCCAACCAAACCGCGGAAGACTTCTTCGCCCTGCGCGACGCGTTCGCGGCCCATCTGCACACGTCTGAAGTCGCGGAAGAGGAACGCGCGCTGGTCGCCGAAGAAGTCCTCGCTCAGCGCCTCGACGCTCACCTCACGCGAGTGCAGATGCGCAAGCGAATGGAAAAATAATCTCAGCCACGAGTGCGGACTAGACTTCGACGTGAGACTGGGGACGCTCGCGCGTTCCGTGCCCGGTCGAATCGCGCCTTCACAAGAGGACTCGGTTCTCCTGTCATCTCAAGTTTCGGCCTTGCATGACGCTGTTCGCCCGCGCAACTGTATGCAATCGCGTGTTTCTTGATCCGCTGCTCAAGTAAATTCTGGTGGTGAACCTGACCCGGGCAAGAAAACGTCTTTGACGCCCCGACACAGGAATCACCCTGACTTTCCTCTTCGCCGGTTTGTTTCCTGCAGGCACTGCGAACGACCACACACCGGCAGTTGGTCACGAGGGCGCCACGGCGGCAAGTATGCCTATTACCCCTGTCCGGGTTCAGGTTGCGGCTCGGTGAATGTTCGTAGGGAGCGGCTTGAGAGTGTATTTGTTCCGCTGCTTGAAACATTGAGACCCGGCCCCGAGGTGCGCAAGCGCTTCCACTCGGTAGTCGTTGACGTTTGGAAACAGCGCCATCAGAATACCGCGGAGATCCGCCTGTTGCCCAGCGCAGGTTGGATGAACTAAAGCGCCGAAACAGCCGCTTGGTCGAAGCGTTTGTCTACAAGGCTGCGATCGACGAAAACACTTACAACGAGGAACAGCACAACCTCGATCAACAGATTTCCCTCGCCGATCTTGAATATCTGGAGGCCCACGAGGATGAGATCGATGTCGAAGGAGCACTCAACTTCTCGGAGTATGTGCTCTCGAACGCAGGGCGCCTCTGGGTCGAGTCCGATCTAAGCGGCAAGCAACGGTTGCAACAAGCTCTATTCCCGCGGGGCGTGACCTTCGATAACAGCTCTATTGCAACCCCCGTCGCAAGCAGCATTTTCTATGCGATCGCGGATGCTCTGGCACTAGGAGAAGAGTTTGGCTGCCCCCCAGGGATTCGAACCCCGATAACCTGCTCCAGAGGCAGGTGTCCTAGCCGTTGAACGAGGGGGCAATACTTTGGGCTGGAGCCGGCGCTCACAGCCAGTTTTATTTTATGGTTCAGGAGCGGCGGGGTCAACCGAGAAGAGGAACGGTGGGGAGTATCACGGGCGTCTAGAGCGCGTTAGAATTTCTGCGAACGGTTTTGCTCCGGCCGATGAGGGGAATGGATATGGTCACTGCTTTCGAGAGTCACGCAACTACCTCTGCCTACGCCGAGATGGCGCGGCGTCCACTGGAGGCTGAACAGTGCGCGCTGCTGGTAATCGATATTCAGGGGAAGCTGCTGCCGCCGATTTTTCAGAAAGAGCAACTGGTGAGGAACGCTCAGCTGTTGATTCGCGCGGCTGGAGCTCTGAACATTCCCGCGCTGGTCAGCACGCAGTATGCGAAGGGGCTGGGAGGAACGGTGCCGGAGATCGCTTCCCTGCTGGCGGGGACGGAGGCCATCGATAAGACTTTATTTTCATGTTTCGGCAGCGACGCTTTTTGCGCGCTGCTCAAGCGGTTGCCGGGCCAGCGCAACACGCTGCTGCTCTGCGGCATGGAGAGCCACATTTGCGTAACGCAGACGGCGCTTGGGGCACTGCGCGAGGGATATCTGGTGCATGTGGCGTCCGACGCGGTCAGTTCGCGGACGGAGTGGAATTGGAAGATTGGCCTCGAAAGAATGCGGGCAGCGGGCGCGGTGATTTCGTCCGCCGAGATGATTATTTATGAGTTGATTCGGTCGTCATCGTCGGCGGCGTTCAAGGAGTTGTTGCCGTATTTGAAGGGGTGAGGGGCAGCAACGGCCTGCGGCTTCTTCCAGCCCTTCGCGCCTACTCTTCTTTCTTCTTCACCCGCACAACCGTGATTTTCGCAAAGCCTTCTTCGAATGCGGGGGCTTTTAGCTTGGCGGCCATGCGGCGCATGACGTCTTCGGGGACGACGCGATCGCGGCGCTGATGTCGCTCGACGCAGACTTCCAGCGGAACGTCGAAAAATATGGCGTGGACTTCGTAGTTGTAGTCCTTGGCAAGTTTGATCCAGTGCTGGCGTTCCTGCGGAGTCAGGTTGGTGGCGTCCACGTAATTCATGGGGCGCTTGGCAATGAGGCGGGCCTTCAACATCGAGCGCAGGTTAGAAAATACGAGATCCTGAAAGCGCTGCTCGCGAACGTCATCGAACAGAAGCGAGCGCACCATGTCGCTGGAGAGCGGGACCACGTTGTGGCGCTTGAACCAAGAGCTCTTGCCGGAACCGGGCAGCCCGATGGCGAGGAACACGATGCCTTTGGGCGGACGGACCGAGGCTGCGGGCACCGAGGCGGCAGGTACCGGGGCCGGAGCGCGGGGCGCTTGCGGCGCTGGTTGGGCAGCGGACTCGGCTTCGGGCGAGACTACTACTGCGGCCGCTTCGGGACTGTCTTCCGCTGCCGCATCCAGGGCGACCTCGGGAACTCCAGTCTCGGGTATGATGCCCTTCGTGGCAGCCGGAGTAAAGGCCTGCGCGACCGCTTGTTCTCGACCGCGACCGCCACGGCCGCGGCCACCACGGCGGCGGCGTCCGCGTCCACGCTGGCCGTCGGCGCTGGCCGGCGGGCGGCTCTGGTCGGGCGCGCCGGCCAACTCCGCGGGAGCGGGGTGCGCCTCGGGCTCAGGCTCGGATGCGGCCGGAACGTCCGTTTTGTGGCGGCTGGACTCCAGATGTGGAGAATCGAGGTGGCTCGACTCGGGCGCTGGGCCGGGAGCTTGCTCCGCATCGAAATACGCCGGCTGCAGGGGCGGAGGCGCCGGTTCACTTCCCGGCTCCGGAGTTTTCTTCTTGCGGCGCTGTAGTCGATCTTTCATCCATTTACGCATGTTCAGGCTTGTAACACAGTTGACGGGACGGGAGCAATCGGCGCGAGAGGATGCGCACCAGCGACGACAGCGGCTGGCGCCCGTGTTTCTGTTTCCCCTTGCGACTCTCCCCGGCCACCGGCGGCGACTTTTTCATTCTTCCATTCTAGAATGTCGCTATGCCTAGCGAGATTCCCAGCTCGATTCGAGGTCAGAAGTATATTTCCCTGACAACGCTTCGCAAGACCGGAGTCGGAGTGGCGACTGCGGTGTGGTTTGGAGAACAAGACGGCAAGCTCTATGTGATGACGCGAAGCGATATGGGGAAGACGAAGCGGATTCGCAATAATCCGCAGGTGCAGGTTGCGCCGTGCACGATCCGTGGCACGGTGACGGGAGAGAAGGTTGCCGCGACCGCGCGCATTCTGCCGCCGGAGGAGCACGCCCGGGCGCGACAGACGATCAACCGAAAATATTGGCCGGCGCGGATTCCCCTGGTGTGGTGGAGAACAGATACTTACATTGAGATTAGCTTTGGCTAGTCCCGGGTGAGTCCGGTTCGGGCCTCCCCTTCGAGACGCGTTTCCTACTTTTCGACCGCCGAACCCGCCAGTGGATCTGGCGGGCTATGGTCGGCGGGACTGAATTGGAGTGCCTCCATGACAGATCGCATGTAATTGTCACTTCTAGTATAATGTGACTACCTCATACTATAATGTCATTCGTTAGGAGGAGTGACATGGATACCGAAGCCAGGTTGCGGATCAATGAGAATGGGCGGGTTGTGATTCCGGCTTCCTTTCGCAAGGCGCTGGGCATCAGTCCCGGTGACGAAATCTTGCTGCGCCTCGAGGACGACGAACTGCGGATTACGACCATGAAACATCGCATCGCGCGCGCGCAGCGGCATGCGCGGAAGTATGTGAAGCGCCGCGTCTCGCTGGTTGACGAATTACTTGCCGAGCGGCGCGAGGCTGCCAAGCGTGAATAAGGTCGTAGTGGATTCCTCGGTCCTGCTCGCGGTCATTCACCAGGAACGGGGATCTGAAAAAATCACGCCCGAGTTTTTGACGCGGGCCATCATCAGCACGGTCAATCTGGCTGAGGTGCAGAGCAAGTTGGTGAGTTCGGGATGGCCCTCCGGCGAAGCGTGGACGGATGCGACGGGCTCGGTCCGGGAAGTGGTCCCCTTCACCGCTGAGCACGCCCGAGTGGCGGGCAATATGATCGCGGAGACTCACGCCTTTGGCTTGTCTCTCGGAGACCGCGCCTGCCTGGCGCTTGGCCTCGCGCTTCGGGCGCCGGTTTACACCGCGGATCGCTCGTGGAAGAGCCTTAAGTTGGGAATTCGAATTCACACCATTCGGTGATCAGCCACAGAGATTCGGAGTAGTGTCGGCCGCCGCGACGGCGGCGCTACCGTACAGAGTTAGCAGATGCGCGGTAACTGCTCGCCGCTCAGCATGTCGACTACGCGGTTGCCACCGATGCGGCTTTGCAGGACTACCGTCCGGGCGGGGCTTTCCTCTACTTTTCCTACGCAGATTGAGCCTTCGGAAACTGGAATCTTTTTCATAATGTCGAGGGTTGCGTTCAGCTGCGCGGCTGGGACGAAGACGGCGAATCGGCCTTCGTTCGCGACGTAGAGCGGATCGAGGCCAAGAATTTCGCAGGCGCTTTGCACGGTTTCTTGCACGGGAATGAGAGCTTCTTCGAGCTTGATGCAGATGTTGCGGTCGGAGGCGATTTCGTTGAGGGTGGTGGCCAGGCCACCGCGGGTCAGGTCGCGCAGGCAGTGGATTTCGATGCCGCCATTTAACAGTGCTTCGACTGCTGGCCAGACGGACGCAGTATCGCTCAGGATAGGCGATTCGAATTCGAGGCCTTCGCGCACGGAAAGTATTGCGACACCGTGACGGCCGAGGTCGCCGCTGACGATTACGGCGTCGCCGACCTGAACCGAAGCCGGGCCGATGGTCTCTACATTCGCTTCGATCAATCCGATTCCAGAAGTGTTGACGAAGATGCCGTCGCCTTTTCCTTTGTCGACGACTTTCGTATCGCCGGTTACCAACTGAACGCCGGCCTTCGCCGCGGCCTGTTGCATGGAGGCGACCACCGTGCGCAGCGTGTCCATGGCAAGGCCTTCTTCGAGAATGAATCCCGCGCTCAGGTAGAGCGGGCGGGCGCCGCACATGGCGAGGTCGTTAACCGTGCCGTAGATGGCTAGGTCGCCGATGGTGCCACCAGGAAAGATCAGCGGGCGCACGACGAAGGAATCCGTCGTGAACGCCAGACGGGAACCGGGCTTAAGTTCATCGAGCGGTAGCACCGCGCCGTCGTGCCGCTGTTCGAGCAAGGGATTGCCGAACGCGGGCATAAAAATCTTTTCGATCAGTTGATGGGTCAGCCGTCCACCACCGCCGTGCGCCAGAACGATGCGATCGTCAGCGACTCGGGGTACTGGACAACTCAGGTTGAATTCGGTCATTCGATTGCCGCCTGCCATAGTGGTAATAAGCCGCGCACGCGCCCTCGGACGAAACCATGGGAGCGCCGAGCGGGTTTTCGGGCGTGCACTTCACTCCAAAAGCCGCGCACTGGTGCGGCTTCTTGATGCCTTGCAGAATCAGTCCACTGATGCACTCCGGCGACTCTTGTGCCGGCACACCTGAAAATGGATAGCGCAGGTTGGCGTCATGTTTCTGGAAACGTCCGCGCAACTGGAAGCCGCTGGCGGGAATCTCGCCCAGGCCGCGCCATTGGCGGTTCACGATCTCGAAGACTTCGATAATGCGATCCTGCGCCGGGCGGTTGCCTTCGCGGCGCGTGGCGCGCGCGTATTGGTTCTCGACTTCGTGGCGGCCTTCTTCCAATTGGGTGACCGTCATGAGAATTCCGTCGAGGATGTCGACGGGCTCGAAGCCGGTGACGACGATCGGAACGTTATAACGCTCGGCTATCGGAAAATATTCTTCGTAGCCCATGACGGTGCAGACGTGGCCGGCGGCAAGAAATCCTTGGACAACGCAATTGTCGGAGGAGAGCAACGCCTCCATGGCGGGAGGAACCAGCACATGCGAGACCAGCAGGGAGAAGTTGTCGACGTGGTCATGATCGGCCTGCCACGCGGCCATGGCGTTGGCGGGCGCGGTGGTTTCGAAGCCGACGGCAAAGAAAACGACTTGACGATCGGGATTGGTTTTGGCAAGTTTCAGCGCATCGAGCGGCGAGTAGACGATGCGCACGTCGGCGCCTTCGGCCTTGGCGTCAAACAGGCTCTTGGTCGAGCCGGGCACGCGCAACATGTCGCCGAAAGAACAGAAAATCACTTCCGGGCGGTGCGCGATGGCTACGGCTTTGTCGATTAATTCAATCGGCGTGACGCAGACCGGGCAACCGGGGCCATGCACCAGGGTGATGTCGCGCGGCAGCAGGTCTTCGAGGCCGCTCTTCACGATGGTGTGAGTCTGGCCGCCGCAGATTTCCATGATGGTCCAAGGGCGGGTTACTTTTTTCCAGATTTGTTGCGAAAGTTGCTCGGCGGCTTTCTGATCGCGATATTCACTGAGGAATTTCACCGAGTTCCTCCTTCAGCCCACCGATTTCTTCGAGGTACTTGAAGACGCGGTTGGCTTCTTCCTCGTCGATCACGCTGATGGCGAAGCCGACGTGGACGAGAACATATTTTCCGACTTCGGCTTCGGGAACGTAGGCGAGATTGACTTCCTTGCGGATGCCGCCGAAGTCGACGCGGCCGCGGCGGAAAGCGATGTCGCCGTCGTCCATGATTTCGATGACCCGGCCTGGAACTGCGAGACACATGACGTGATCTCCTCCACCCCGGGGCTAAAGCCCCAGTGTTTGCAGCCTCGACGCGGCGCTAAAGCGCCGCTCTTCCACGGCGAGGGCGCGAGCATCTTACCCTCGAATCGTCCCGCTTCCCGAGCTGCGCGGGCAAAACGCCCACCTACAGCCGCCGGGGCGGCGCTACAACATGCTCATTACTGCCTGCCCCAGGGCGATGCCGCCGTCGTTGGGCGGGACCTGGTGGTGCGTATGCACTACAAAGCCGCGAGACTCCAAAGCAGCGGCGGCGCGCTCGGTCAAGTAACGGTTCTGAAAAACTCCGCCGCTCAGCACCACCTGCTTCAGCCCGGCGGTTGCTGCGACTTCGACGATCCAACTGACCAGCGCGTTGTGAAACCGGGCTGCGATGAGTGGTACGGCGACTCCGGCCCGTTTGTCGGCCAGCACAGCCAGAATCAAAGGGCCCCAGTCTCCACCAGGTAGAGCATACGCCTGTTCCGTGCGCAACGATCCGATTTCATTCTCGAGCAACATGGCGGCCTGGCCTTCAAAGCGGTTCAGCAGGGCAACGCCAGTCATGCAGGCTACGGCGTCAAAAAGGCGGCCCACGCTCGTGGTCGGAACCACGTTGACGCCGTGCCGGAGCATATAACCGATCTTCGCGCGGTCCAATCGGGGATTTCCCGGCATCTGCTCTTCCACATCAGGGCCTGATGAGTTTTGACCGGCAACTTCGAACATCAAGCTCTCGGCCGAACGCCAGCCTTCGCGCACCGCGGCATCGCCTCCGGGAAGGCCGAACGGACGCAGGTGCGCGATGCGGGTAAACTGATTCCCTTCCGCGTGATTCCCTTCCGCGTTTTTCCCTTCAACTCTGAAGAACTCGCCACCCCAGATGGCGCCGTCGAGGCCGTATCCGGTGCCGTCCCAGGAGACGCCGAGATAGGCTCCCTCGACGTTGTTCTCGGCGGCACAGGCGGCGACGTGCGCCTGATGGTGCTGCACGCGGATCACGGGCAAACCTGACTTCTCTGCCCAGTGAGTCGAAGCGTAGTCGGGATGCAGGTCGCAGGCGACGACCTCCGGCTTGAAGCTGTAGAGACGGCACAGGTCGTCAATAGCTTTGGTGAAGGCTCCGCGGGCTTCGACGGTTTCGAGATCGCCGATGTGCTGGCTGAGAAAAACGTCGCGACCTACGCCGATCGCTACCGTGTTTTTGAGATGGCCGCCAACCGCGAGCACGGGCGGCAGGTCGTGCCCGACATGAATGCCGAGGGGTGCGTAGCCGCGGGCGCGGCGCAGGATTCCGGCGCGTCCGCGGGTCAGGCGAACTACGGAATCGTCGCACGCCCGCACGATGGGGCGGTTGTGCATCAGGAAATGGTCGGCGATGTCTTTCAGGCGAACCACGGCTTCTTCGTTGGCGATCGCGATGGGCTCGTCGCTGCGGTTGCCACTAGTGGCGATGAGCGGGAAACGGCACTCTTGCATGAGCAGGTGATGCAGCGGCGAATAGGGCAACATGACGCCAAGATACGGGGAGCAATGCGCGACGTTCTGGGCGATGCCGGTGCCGGACTTGGGATGTAGAAGCTTGGGTTGTAACAACACGATCGGCGCGGCCTGCGATTCGAGCAGTTCGACTTCGGCCTGCGATATTTCGCAGTACGCTCGCGCCACCTCGAGCGACGGCATCATGACCGCGAACGGTTTCTCCTCGCGATGCTTACGCTCGCGAAGACGGGCCACGGCTGCGGGATTGCGGGCGTCGACGAGAAGCTGGAATCCTCCGATGCCTTTGAGGGCAACGATTTCGCCCTGGCGAAGGGCTTCGACCGCGTCTTCGATAGCTCCGTCGAGCCGCGGGCCGCATACCGGGCAGGCGTTCGGTTGGGCATGGAAGCGGCGGTTCGCTGGATTCTCGTACTCCTCGCGGCAACTGGGGCACAACACAAAATCGCGCATCGTGGTGTTGGGCCGGTCATAGGGAATGTCGACCACGATGGTGTAGCGCGGACCGCAGTTGGTGCAGTTGGTGAAGGGATATTCGAAGCGGCGGTTGCTGGGATCGAACAGTTCTTCGCGGCAGTCGGTGCAGGTGGCAAGATCGGGCAGGACGTTGACGGTCTTGCCGGAATCGTGGTCGCTGGCGAGGATTTCGAAGCGGGTCGCGCCCTCGGCCGCGACCCAGGCGAATTCGCGGACGGTCACAACGGAGGCTCTCGGGCGTTCCTGCTCCAGGCGCTGCTCGAAGCGGGTCAACTGTTCGGAGGGGCCTTCGACCTCCACCACCAGCCCGGCCGAAGAATTGAGCACCCAGCCGCTGAGAGACATTTCGGTCGCGAGGCGGTAGACGAACGGGCGGAAGCCGACGCCCTGCACGGCTCCGCGCAGCGTGATGCGCAGGCGTTGCAGCGCCGGTTTTGCCGTAACCGCCATATTCAACAACCCAATCTGCGACCCAGTCAGAAAACTAATCAGGGACTCGAGCAGGCACGCGAGTTGGCCACGCTGATTCTAAGGCTTGGGCTTTCCTTTTTGAAGGGAACCCAGCCGCGGGTGGTCGCTCAGCGATCTCCCTCAGAATTTTGCCTGGGAGATCCCTCCCGCGGGTGAACTGCGCCGCGCTTCGGGATGAAGCAAGGACAAAGATTCAGACTGCACCGCTGACCTGGTCTTACGGGAGTGGAAATTCTTTGGCGGGGCGAATATGATTGTGCCGTTTTTCGTCCGAGAACTGAATTCCAGCCAGCGGCGGGCGGAGTCGGGCGGAGGAGGAGGTTTGTTATGGGTGACGGTTTCGATATCAGCTTCACAAAGCTTCCACCAGACCTGCAGATGAAACTCTGGGTGCTGGCGCTTGATGCCAACACCAGCAAAGTGAATATTGCCTACAAACCGGGTGCGTTTACCACGAGTCTGACCTACAACTACGGAGGAAACGTACAGGCTGCGCTGAGTCTGCCCCGGAGCTTTTCGACAACGCTCGGCGTCAATCCCTCCAATGGAAACGTCGATCTCGGGGTGGTTTATCGCGGATTCAACTTCGGCACGTCGGCAAACTTTACCCAGAAGTCCACCGGTCTGAGTCTCAGCTATGGCACCAAGCTTCTCCCATTTCCCTCGGAACTCTCGAGTGTTTTCGATTCCGGGGCGGGTGGGCTGCAGAGCATGGCCAAGGACATCAGCGCCGCACCCAACAACCCTCTTGCCTGGTACAAGCTACACAGCGACGATGCCGCCGCCATCGGCAAGGCCGTCACTACCGGGCAGCAGATCTCCAAGCTGGGGAATTCTTTTTCCGATAGTTTTGGCGCTGGCCTGCGCCTTAACTACAACCAGCAATCCGGGTTCACGATCTATGGTGGTGTGCAGT
>JBELAE010000085.1:0-14572 GCA_049509155.1 Candidatus Sulfotelmatobacter sp. | reverse complement strand
ACCCCAGCATCCTAGTTTCACAATGCACAGTGGAGATCCGTACTCCTCGGCGAACTCTCCTTGCTCGTAATATCCGCCGCGATCGCATCCTTCGTGCAATGTGGCGCCGAACAGCCACGTCGGACGCAGCGCCTCATCGAGCGAGATCATCGGCGCCCGCCCGCTGGACATGTAAAGAAGATAGAGAATCGTCTCCATCATATTGTCGGGCTGCACCGGGCATCCCGGAACGCACACGATCGGAATCTGCGCTTTCGACTTCCATTTCCATCCCAAATAATCCGGCAGCCCCATGCAGCCCGTCGGATTTCCTTCCATCGCGTGAATTCCACCGTAAGTCGCGCAGGTCCCTGCCGCAATAATGGCCCACGCGTGCGGCGCTAGCCGGTCAATCCATTCGCACGTCGTAATCGGCTGCCCCGTCAGCGGATCGGTTCCGAACGAAGCCCAGTATCCCTCCGTCTTGTTATTCTCGTTCGGTATGGAACCTTCGACCACCAGGATGAACGGCCTTGCCGATGCGCCCTCGGCTGCCTCGCGGAACGGCCGGACAAATTCGTCCCCGTTTTCGTACGCTAGAAAAGGATTGTAGAACTTGACTTTCGGAATCCAGGGCAGAGCGCCCGTCACAATATCTTCGATGCTCGGCTGCGTTGCGCCGGTCATCGCAATCGTATCACCGTCGCAGCCCAGTCCCGCCGTCAGCCAGAGGATGTCGATTTCTTCAATCTTCGCGCCGCTCGCGACATCTCCCGTGCGACCGCCCGCAATGACTGCCATCGACTCACTCCACTGCGCACGACCGCTCGCGCCTGCGTATTCTAGCTTATTTCAAAATCGTCAGTGCTTGGCAAGCAGAACTCCGCTGCGCCGGAGCGCGGCGTGAGAATCATTTCACTCCTCTTTCGTCGCGGGCAACGAAAGCAGAAGCCTTCCGCGCATTCCATGCGCTCAATAGAAATTCTCATCGCCGCTTCGCTTCTGGCCCTCGCTTCCGCTTTCGCCCAAGAAATCTCCCTCAAGGGCCGCGTCCTCGATCCTCAAGGCAATGCCCTTCCGAACGCGACCCTCCAACTCGCTCAGCGCGACCACGTGCTCGCAACCGCGACCTCCGGCCCCGACGGTCAGTTCAACCTGAAAACCAGTGTCCCCGGCGATTTCGTACTGAAAGCCGCCGCCGCCGGATTCCGCCCGGTCAGTCGTCCCATCACCGTTCATGCTGGCGCCAATCCAGCCATCGAAATCAGCCTAACCCAGCTTTCATCGCGCCTTGAGAACATCACGGTCATCGCCGACGCGCGCGCTTCAGACGTCCTCAATCCCGATCCCGCCGAGCGAATCTTTGTTTCCGAGGACCTGCTCGATGCCAATCCCGGCCGCCCTGGCGCCCCGGTTTCCATCCCAGGCTATCCCATCGAAACCGCATCGAGCGGCATCAAAGCGCCACAGTATTTTGCTCCCGGCGTCGCCGGAGATCACGGCGAGCCGATCGCGCAATACATTGCTGTGGGCAGCTATCTGGTGCCCAACAATCTATCGGCGAACGCCCACGGCAACGGCTACTCCGACCCCAACATTTTCATTCCAGAGATTCTGGAATCCGTCCAGATCGACGGCGGCGCCTTCAACGTCCGCGAGGGCAATCATTCCCTCAACCTCGCCGCTACCTACGGACTTCGTTCCGCCCTCGACCCGCTCCTCACCGTCACCGGCGACTACCGAGATCTCGATCTGGTTGCAGGGATCAGTCCAACCCCCGCATCGTGGGTCGCCCTTGAAGCTTCCTACGGCAATGGACTCCTCGATCGCCTGGAACATCGGCAACAGTACAAGTTCAATGCCCAGCGCATCTTCCACGCCGGCCAGCATCAGCTGACTTTGTTCGGCATCGGCTACTACGGCCAATCTTACGTGCCCGGCCTCGTCCCATTATTTCCACTGGACGCCGGCGATCCCAATGTCACCAACTACGGCGACACCATCGACCCCCGTCAGAAAGATCAAACCCATACCGCCCTTATCGCACTGAACGATGTCTGCCAACTCAGCCCCAGCCAGCAATTGCAACTCTCCGGTTTCTTCCGCACCTACAATCTTTCTTTGTATTCGGACTTTGGCCAGGGCCTCATCCGTCAAAGTGAATTCCGCACCGTCGCCGGAACCAACGCAAACTACGTAAACAGGATTGCCGAATATTTTTCCCTCCTGGCCGGCCTCGACTATGAACGCGAAGCCCCGCGACGCGACGACCTCGACCACTACGGATTCTTCAATCCCGCCGAACCCGGCTATTACGGCCCCTTCACTCCCGTCGACGCCAACAACGTAACCATCACCTCAGCGACTCCCTACGTTGCGGCCGAGGGCGCGCTCACTCATTTCTTTCGCTACTACCTCGGATGGCGCCGCGACGAAATCGACGTGAACAACCAAGACCTGCTCGTTCCCCAGCATTCATCTCAAAGCTGGGTGGGAGTGAATTCGCCCAAAGCAACCGTCTCGTTCCTGCCGAGGGATAGAGACGCGTGGTATGTTCCCCTCGTCTCTCTGAGCTTTGGCCAGGCATTCTTCACCAACGATCCTCGCGTCGGAACCGGCTCTGCGCCCGAAACTCCAGTAAGCACCGCGCATTCCTATCAAATCGTTGCCAGCAAAACCATCCATCGAACCGATCTTCGGCTCACGCTCGGCCACGTCACCACAAGCGCGACTCCGGCCAAAATCGATCCCGACACTGGTTTGCAATTCAACGAAGGCCCCGGCCGTTTGCATTTTATGACCATCGCCGTCCGTCACAGCTTCAACCACGGGTCCCTTCTGGCAACCTTCTCCAAAGCCGATGCCCGCGATCTATTAACCGGGGATCCCACTCCCGAAGCTCCCAGAACCATCTTCGATCTGCTGGGCACGACGCAGACGCTTCCCCTTCACCTCCAAGCCCGAGGAGAATTCGAATACGTTGGCTTAAAACCTCTGGGCACCGGTTGTCTCCCCGACCTCACCAGCGAATGCACCGGAACTCCCGTAAAAGAATTTCGTGGCGCGCTGGTCCGCCCCTTCGTGAGGGGCCGCCTGAATGTCGGCATAAATTTCCTCATCGCGACCGGCTACTCAGGTCAGACCACTGAAAACTTCTATCCATCCGCCATCCAGGAAGTCGTGGGAGTCCGCATTCCGTCCTACGCCAGCGTCTCCCTGACCTACCGGTTCGGCCGCGCGGTCGCGCCCTGAGCCCGGTTCATCCTTAAAATAGCCCGATTCATCCTCAATTAAGACCAGCCTGTTGACCCTGACTGCGAACCGGCCTAAGTTGAAAATGCTTGCGCAGTAATCACTTCATCAATAGCCCATTCGAGCCATTCCCACAGTTCGCCTCAACCGCTACTCTGTGATTGAGCAGACTTCGGGGGAGGGCTGTTCGACATGCGTCCCATGACTCAATGAGTCTGGGACGTTTTGTTTTGCGTTCAGGAAGCTCGGATTCACTGGCTCGCACACGCTGGCGATCAATTACCGATTTAGTTCACTTCTCAACCTCCTGTTCCACGACTAGTTTCGGCCGCGATCCCACAAGCGAAGCTGTCAGACAGCGATAAGCAAATCAGGCACTTATGTTCAATGCAAACGTCGAGCCGGCCCCGTGCGGGGCCGGCTCGACCGGTGGGATTAACATCCAATCGCTGCCTTATCCTACGGCGCGGCAGAGATCAGATGGTTGTGATCGTTTGCTCATTCGTCAAGGCGCGACCGTTATCGTGACGGGCGTCTCGTTCGTGAGTGATCCGGAAGTCCCGATCAGATCAATGGTTGTCGTCCCGGTGGGCGCGCGTCTGGAAGCGCTCCAGGTAATAGTCACCTTCACGCTGCCATTCGCCGGCGGGGTCACGGGGTTGGAAGAGGCCGTCGCCGATACGCCACTGGGGAATTCATTCACGCTCAAGTCCACTGCAGAATGGAATCCATTCACGCTAGTGACAGTGAGAGTTGTGGATACGCTGCCGCGTTCATCGACCGTGAATGAAGATGGCGACAGCGACAGGGTGAAGTTCGCGGTTCCGGAAGAAGCATTCACCGTGAGCGCGATGGTTGTGCTGTGAGTGGTCGATCCTGAGGTTCCCGTGATCGTCACCGTCGCCGCGCCGACCGTGGCAGTTGAAGAAGCAGTCAGCGTGAGGGTTGAGGTCACGCTCCCATTGGCCGGCGGCGTGACCGGGTTGGTCGAGAACGTCGCCGTTACGCCGCTGGGCAACCCAGACGCGCTCAACGTCGTTGCCGAATTAAACCCGCCCGTGCTGGTGATGGTGATCGTGCTGGTTCCACTGGCGCCTTGCGTGACCGTGACTGAAGTCGGCGATGCGGCGATGGTGAAGTTCGGCGTCGCCGCCGAATTAACCGTCAACGCTAGCGTCGTGGTAGCGGTCAGGCTGCCGGAGGTTCCGGTGATCGTCACCGTCGCCGACCCGGTTGTAGCCGTGCTGCTTGCGGTGAGCGTGAGCACACTCGTTCCAGTGGTTGGGTTAGTGCTAAACGCCGCCGTCACGCCGCTCGGCAGACCAGACGCAGCCAGAGTTACGCTGCCCGTGAATCCGCCTATGTCAGTGACCGTGATCGTGCTGGTTCCGCTGCTGCCTTGTGTAATCGTGAGACTGCTCGGCGAATCTGAGAGCGTAAAGCTCGGCGTCGAGGAGCCAGCCAGAAGATTGATCAGGCCCGTAGTGTTGGGACTGCCCCACCCGGTGCACAGATCGTATCCGGTGATTCCCGAGTAAGTGCCGCAGCTGCCGCTGGTGATGTCGTGGAACAGCGTGCTGTAGCTCGAACCCAAAGCCGCCGGATAAATGATCGGATTAATGTACCCGATCGTGTCGCCGTTGCTTGCGGCTTGTTCATTGGCCAGAGCCAGATAGCCCGCCCACATGGGCGTTGCAAAACTGGTTCCGCCGTAATCGTTTGCCGTACAGGTGGTTTGGTCAGCGCAAACGTAGAAAGTGAAGTTTGCGTTGGCTGCGACGTCGGGACCGTTCCGCAACGTGGTGGAACCGTGGTTCGACGACGTGATCACGCCCGAGAGTTGCTGCCATGAGGGAATCGGAATGGAATCCGGCGAGATGCCGCCGCCGCTGTCTGCCCACGCGGTTTCCGATTTCCAAGGGCCAGCCGCGCTGGAGGTTGTGAGGTCAGTGCCGCCGACCGAAACGATATTCGCATCGTCGGCTGGCCAGGCCTCATTTGACGCGGACCAGGCTGAACTGTCGCCCGATGCGGCAAAGAAGTTCTGGCCCTGCGACGCCATCTGCTCAAAGTATGGATCCAGAGTGCTGGGGTCCGCCGGAGTCCAGCCCCACGAGCAACTGATCTGCTTGGACAAAGGAGCGGAGGCTGTCGAAACCATCGCACTGATGCAGGCCGTGTCGCTGATGTTTCCCGATCCACTAGCCAGGACGTCGCCGCAGACATACATGTAGAGCATGGTTGAGCCTGGGGCCATGCCCATCGCCTGCGTCATGTCGAGGGTTTGTTCGGTATCGTCGCAAGCGCTGCTGCCGCTATCGACGCAGCTGGTGCCGTACCCGCCGGTGGAAATGAGGGTGGGAGTGTAAGGTTCGGTTTGGCCGACATTCTTGTAATAGGTGGTCAGATCGGCCAAATCGGTGCCCGCGAATTCGAACAGGGCGATGTTCTGGCCCGTGCCGGTGAGCGCCGTTCCTTCGTAGTAGGCCGCGCGCATGTCGCTGCCCAAAAACGATGCCGAAGGGCCGGAGCCGGTGGTCGCATGTTTCACGACTTTGCTGGGATCGATTCCATGAGCCTTCGCATAGTCGCTTTTCTTGACATACATGGGATGCGGCTTGGAATCGTTATCCAGACCGGTGATGTGCCAAAGCTGGAAGGGAAGATCGACCGTGGGCTCCCGGTCCACAGCGAAGAAAGTGCGGTCTTCGGTCGGATCCTGATAGACGCCCATGGTCACATGGAAGGCCTTCTCGACGTTGGCCACTGTGCCGCTGAGCCGTAGATCCCTTTCTTCGCGGGTTCCGTTGATGATCTCAAAGCCGCTGGCTTTCGCGAAAGCAACCAGCGCGTCCCAGTCGTCCTGGCTGGGCCCGAATCTGGCGGTAAATTCCTGCGGGGTGAGGAACTGATGGTAAGAGGGACTGGTGAGGTCGTTGATTTCCCGGTTAAAAGCTTGCAGCCCTGCGCGATCGCGCAGCGGTAAAACAATGTCAAAGCGCAACGTTTGTGTGGCTGGAAGTTTCCCAACTAACGGCGCCTGACCGTTGGCAACTACGTCGCGCACGTGGTGCGTCAGCAGGGGTAGCGGTTCAGCCTGGGCTAAGGTGTAGGCAAGAAACACAATCGCGAGGACTGTGATCGTGGGGGAGATAAATCTCAATCTGCGGGACATAATCCTCCTAAGAGAGTGCTATTGTCCCCCCGTGCGGTTCGTCCGATCTCCAAACAGTATTTGCTTGAGGTTCGCGCTGCCGGTAAAGGGGGCGGCAGCGTTTGCAACCGGCAAAGCCGATTGCCTCCGGGTGGAAATTGTTCCATCGAGCAATTGAAGACGCCGCACTCGTCTGCAATCCGCTACCGACAGAGCATTCACAACCCCTCCCGAAAGACCGGGAAACGGTACATTAGGTCTGACCCGGAGTCAAGATTCGAAAGTTCTTTCCAGGCATGCTTCTTCCTTTATCGGGAAGCTGGCCAAGGATGGTTTCCTGCAGGATTTAGGTCCAGCGGATAGTCAGGCGCTAGCGACGCTGGGAGGCGTCAGTTCGAGTGGAACGTCACACTCGATGTCGGCGGCTCGGCGCCAACTACGAGCTAGATGTTAGCCTTGCACAGAGGATGTTGGTAGGATGGCGCAAGTCCACCGCTTTCGACACTACTGTAATTGGTTCAGGTTCTGGTAGATCCACATCGCCGTTAGCACCATCAGAAATACCCCAGACCCTATGCTGAACACACGCATCGGAATGGTAAGCCGATTGACCTTGGCCAACAGTTCCGTCTGCTCCTCGTGCATATGCGAGCTCGCGTCATCTAGAAACAACTGGTCATCCCTGTGCATCGTGAGTGTACTCTTGTAGATCAGGAGGATGACCAGACCAACAGCAAAGACTCCGAAGATGATTGCCACGATTGTCAGCGTCATCATTCACCTCTGCAGGTTCCACTAGGATCGTCCCACATCCCACCGCGCGAAACTGAGCAGTATTGACCATACGGGCCGGACAACGGCGGGGGGCGACGCAGTTTGTGATTGCGGGTATCCACGACCAACAAGCACAACATCAGGAGTGCAGCGGATACGCCTCGTTTACTGACGTTTGAATCTGGTGCCGGCGGTAGGACTCGAACTTGAGCCGGTTATCGGGCGTGAGCGAAGCGGGAGCCCGCTGTTGAATTCCTGAGCGAAGCGGAGGACCTGACTGGAATCTGGTGGCGGCGGTAGGACTCGAACCTACGACCTACGGATTATGAGATGTACTTTCCGAAGGGCCGCCACTTGGATTCAATCACTTACATTCGGGCCAAGTCACCTGATTCGGGCTGGAATATTGTCGTTTGGCTCTTAAGTGGCAAAGCATCTGGCAACATCCTTGCGGGGAGTTAAGAGCTTTATCGTTCATCTTTGGCCCTGCGCCGACGCTGGCCGTGCTTTTGGTGCTTTTAGGGCGTCTATCTTCTGTTCCAACACATCGAGCCTCCGCTGAACCTCTTGCTGCGATACGAGGTCTCGGCGGATGTCTCGGACATCTTGTTGGGCAGTGTTCGCAAGATCGCGCGTTGTCGTCCAATCGGCGTGATAGGTTTGCGAAATCTTGTATTGGATCGTCAGGAGGGCGACGGCAAGAACTAATCCCACGGCAATCTCAAACCACACCCCTTTCCTCATACCGTCAGTGCGTGCGGAGCCCGCCCAATAAAACGACCGAACAGCAAACCATAGTGCTATCGCGGCAAGTGGAGTGGCGGAACTCAAGTAGGAAATGTCTGGCGATCTCGACCGGTAAAGACGGCGCTGTGCATCCACCGTGGATTCCACGAAACCAGCCCTCCCGCAGCACGCGCAGGTGCTTGGACACGGTCGGCTGCGTCATGCGAAGTTGACGCTCGATCTCGCCCACCGACTGTTGGGACGAGACCAGGAGGCTCAAAATCGCGCGGCGGTTCGGCTCCGCAATGATTGCGGATACAGATTCCACACTCTTGATATACTCCAACGAGCATATACGTGTCAAAGCATATATTAGTAGGACCCGGGCACCGTTCCAGCCGGCCCGCGGGGATGCCCTTGGCGGCTGGAGTCGCTTCTTTGGAGTGGCATTTACGAAAGAACATTCGAAATCGATCATCGAAGTACTCACGGGTCGTCAACGACAGTGACAGATTGTGCTGTGCTGCGAATCGACGACGAAGCCATGGTGGATGCTCATCGTGAACACGAGTTTTCCGACCTATTCGTTGTGTATTCTTTTGCCCGCAAAGTCAGCCGAAGCGGATCGAGTCGACCAACTGTTTAATTCCAGGCCGGAATGCCCTATCAGTAGATCCCCACTCTCCAATCTCTGGAAGTGAGCAATTCTGAACAGCGGCAGTCTTGCGAATCGCTTATTTTTTCTTTTTCACTAGTCGGTCGCAACCGCAGGCACCGCTCCTTGGCTCTTGCATGGGTTCACCAAGGTTCGAAAACGGGAATCTGCGTCCCGATTTTCGTCTTCTTCGGCGCGATTCTTGTTGACGTTGCTGGGTGACTCCCAAAGGATGGGACTTTAGCAACGGGGAGTCACAGAAGCTTTAGTTCTGTAACACGCGCTGGATTAACCGCTGCAGTCCAGGAGCGCACGAATGCGAATGCCGGGAAATTGGAAGGCGTCTCGAATTCTTCCGTCTCTTATCCTATTTTTTGTCGCCGGCCTGTCATTTGTTCATGCCCAGACCGCTGCGCCGCCACCGGCTAAGGGCGTTCAGTCCAGCAACGCGCCAGCGGCCGGCTACGGCGAGGGTGGCCCTTCGGGATCCCAGTATTGCAATCCCTCCAGCACACTCCCGACGCTGACTGCCCCGGCTCCGGTCGTGCCCTGCAGCACGCTGCCAAATACTGCGATGAGCGGCCCGGCCTACGGATTCACCGCTCCTCGGAACTTCCACGCCAACAACCTAACCCTTGGAGTGCATTACGAGTTCTGATTCCTGATCACGGTCGTCTTATTTCTAAGGGTGAGCAATTTTGAACAGTCGAGGTGGGGGAATCGCCGTAAGTTATCTGTCTTTAACCAAATGTTGGATGCCATAAGAATCGAAGGGAACATGAATATGAAAACGATCAGGGTGGAAGTGCTCGCGACGGTGACGGCGATTGCCGTCGTGTTTCTTCTCTCTTTGTCGGCGCAGGCGCAAGACGCGTCAGCGACCTACAAGGCGAAATGTGCCGCGTGTCATGGCGCCGACGGAACCGGTTCGGCAATGGGCACGAAAATGGGCGCCCACGATTTCACCACCGCCACCGTGCAGGGAATGTCGGACGCGGCACTCACGGACACTATCACCAACGGTAAGAACAAAATGCCCAAGTATGGAACGTCTCTGAAGCCGGAGGAGATTAAGGGTCTGGTCGCCTACATCCGGACTCTCAAGAAGTAACCGTGCAGTTCAAAGTGGCCGAGAATATCTGCCTCCAAGTCGAGAGCGTGATCGCAGCGCTGAATAGAAGCTACAAGGTGGCCGTTCCATGAATCTGCGGGAACGAATCCGAAGCTGGTCGCAGCCGATCTACTTTCTGGGCCAGAACACTGTCACGCTCGCGGGCGCCGTGATTACTACCAGCACGGCGATCACGACCGTCGCTTTCTGGTTCTATGAGATATTTTTGCCCGGGCCGCCGCATCCTTATATTGGCATCCTCTTCTTTCTGATCTTTCCCGGAATCTTCGTCCTCGGCCTGCTTCTAATTCCACTTGGCATTTTGCTAAGGCTGCGGATTCTGCGCGCTAGTGGAAAACTGCCAAAGACGTTCCCCGCCATCGATCTGCACCTTCCGGTGGTGCGGCACACATTCGAGTGGGTGGCCCTGGCGACCGCTCTCAATCTTCTCATTACTGGCACCGCAGCCTACCGTGGCGTGCAGTACATGGAGACGCAGAATTTCTGCGGCGCAACTTGTCACGTCGTCATGCAGCCCGAATACATGGCCTATCAGAATTCCCCTCACTCCCGAGTGGACTGTGTGGCCTGCCACATCGGGCCGGGCGCAACCTGGTTCGTTCGGTCCAAGCTTTCTGGATTGAAACAGGTTTATGCCGTGGCGTTTCACACTTACCCACGCCCCATTCCTTCGCCAGTTCAGAACCTTCGCCCGGCGCAAGCCACCTGTGAGCAGTGCCACTGGCCGCAACGTTTCACCGGCGACAAGTTCCTGGTGAACACGAGCTACAAAGACGACGAGAAGAACACACCGCAGACCGACGTATTCCTGATGAAAGTGGGCGGGCGCACCTGGCAAGGTTCCCTCGGGATTCACGGTCATCATCTCGCCGACGGTGTGCGCATCCGCTACATCTCGACGGACGCCGAGCGGCAGACCATTCCAGTCGTGGATTACACCGACGAAAAGGGCAAGACCACCGAATTTGTTTCGACCGATGCGAAGCCAACCAAAGAAGAATTGGATAAGGGCGATCACCGCGTCATGGATTGCGTGGATTGCCACAATCGCCCCACACACACCTTTGACCTGCCGGAAAGCGGGGTGGACAGGCAAATGTCGATCGGCCGCATTAGCCCTGCGCTTCCCTATATCAAGAAGAAGGCAGTGGAAGTCCTCAAAGTGAATTACACCACTCGCGAAGTGGCCCGGCAGAACATCACTGGTGAAATAACCAGGTTTTATCAGACGAATTATCCTGAAATCGATCGAGCGCGGCGCAGTGACGTACAGCAAGCGGGCCAGGAGGTGGCGAATATCTACCTGCGCAACATTTTCCCTGACATGCACGTGACCTGGGGCACGCACGCGAACAATCTTGGGCACAATGACTCGCCCGGCTGCTTCCGCTGCCATGATGGCAACCACACCAGCGCCGACGGCCAGACAATCACCAATGACTGCTCGGCGTGCCATCAGATGCTGGCCTCCGGCGAAGAACATCCCAAGATCCTCACCGACTTGGGATTGAAATAGGGCTGACATGTTAAAGGACCTCACCTTGAACCCGCTCGTGGCTTCCGCAAGAGTTTTCGACACTCTTGGAACCATTGATGAGCGCCTGCTGCGGTGTGGCATCAGCCGCCGCGCCTTCGTGCAGTTCTGTTCTTCTCTGATGATCGCTGCGCCGTTTGGCTTGGCTATCACGGACAAGAAAACTCCGGAAGAAGTTGCCGCGGGACTCGGAAAAGTGATTCGTCCGCCGGTGATCTGGCTGGCGTTTCAAGACTGCACGGGCTGCACTGAGACACTTCTGCGCACTTCGCATCCAGACTTGGGCGATCTGATCATGAATGTCATCTCGCTCGAATACCACGAAACGCTGATGGCAGGCTCGGGCATGCAGGCCCAACAAGCTCTTGCGGAGGCCGTAAAAAAATACTCCGGCAAGTACATCTGCGTAGTCGAGGGCTCGATTCCCACGCGGGACAAAGGCGTCTACATGAAGCTGGCCGGACGGCCCGCCATGGACGTGCTGGCCGACGTCGGTGGCAAGGCAGCCGCAATTATTGCCATCGGATCCTGCGCAGCGTGGGGAGGCATCCCGTCTGCCGATCCTGATCCTACTGGCGCGGTCGGCGTCGCAGATCTACTGCCCAATCAGACGATCGTCAATCTGCCGGGCTGTCCCCCGAATCCCTACACGCTGCTTGGGGTGGTGCTGCAATTTTCCGACTCCGGAACGCTGCCGGAAATGGATCACGAAAGGCGGCCGAAGTTCGCTTACGACCGCGACATTCATGAGCATTGCCCGCGCCGCGCACATTTCGACGCCGGCAATTTCGTCAAGCAATTCGGCGACCAGGGCCACCGCGAAGGCTGGTGTCTCTACGAAATGGGATGCAAGGGGCCGGACACGCACGCCGGATGCTCGACCCGACATTTCAATGAGATTCCAGATGTTTGGCCGATCGGGATCGGAGCGCCCTGCATCGGGTGCACCGAAAAAAGCATTGCGTTCCGCGTTCCCATGTTCAAGGTCGTACAAATTCATACCCTGGCCGCACCTCCAACGGCCTACGCGCCCATCAGCGCGCCCCAGGGCGTGATCAGCCCGCTGGCGACCGGTGCGGTCGGTCTTGCGGTGGGTGCGCTCGCGGGAGCGGGGTATGTGGCTTCTCGCAAGTTCTCGACTGTAAAAGACGATGAAAGTGTGCCCGGCAACAGCCCGACCAGCACTCCCGAGAAGCCTGACGCGAGCACGGGTCCGAAAGGCTCAGTATGAACTCGATGCCCAATCCACGTCAGATCAGTCGGCGGCAGGCGCTCCTGGGAATTGTCGGACTTGGAGGAACGATCACGGGATTAGCTGTCAACGCCGCCGGAAGCGAACACCCGGAGCATCCCGTTGCGCCGCTCGATGCGGTCTCCATGCTCTACGACAATACTATCTGCACCGGGTGCAAAGCTTGCATGCCCGCGTGCAACGAGGCCAACGGCCTGCCCCCGGATACGGTGCTCTCCGGAGGCATCTGGGATCTGCCTGCAGATCTCAATTCGAAGACAAAAAACATCATCAAGCTCTATCAGGAGCCAGATGGACCAGGCTTCTCTTACGTGAAGCGGCAGTGCATGCATTGTCTCGATCCCGCTTGCGTGACCGGTTGCCCGTTTGGGTCATTAAAAAAAGCCGACTGGGGTGCGGTTACATGGAATAGTTCCCTCTGCATTGGCTGCCGCTACTGCGAGGTGGCTTGTCCCTTCGATGTTCCCAAGTTCGAATGGGATCATTGGAATCCCAAGATCGTCAAATGTGAGTTTTGCTACGACCGCTTGCACAACAACCAGCAACCGGCCTGTACTGCTGTCTGTCCCACGGGTGCAGTTATCTTCGGCAAGCGGACCGATCTTCTGGCCCAGGCCAAAGACCGCATCGCCGCATCGCGGGACAAATACTTTGAGAACCGGGTCTACGGCGAGCATGAAGCGGGAGGAACACAGGTCCTTTATCTGTCGAACGTCTCCTTCCAGAAGATCGGCCTTCCGAAACTCGGGACGACTTCGCTGGGGCACTACGCCACCAAAGTCACGTCGGTTATCTACAAATGGCTCTCGGGGCCAATTCTCGCGGCCGGGCTACTCGGGGTAGTGATCAAGAAGAACTGGAATCGCCACGAGGCCGAGAGCGCCGAGCAAGAGAAAAAAACCGGGCTGCACGAACAGCTATGAGACAGCCAGCTATAAATCAACACGACACAACCGGGTCCACGCTGGTCAATCACTGGCAGCGTGGCGTCCCCGTGCATGGCGAGCCGGTAGTAACACCGACGTTGCTTTTCTTTGCGGCGTTGGCCGCGGTCGGCCTCGTTCTGGCTGCGGTGCGGTTCTTCTCGCCTCTCGGCCCATTCTCCGGAATGAACGATGCCTATGCCTGGGGAATCTGGAAGACTTTCAATGTCATGACCCTGACGGCTCTTGGTTCCGGGCCGCTCGCGGTTGGCATCGCGGCGTGGGTCTTCAACCGGCACAAGTTGCACGTGGTCATGCGCACCGCCCTCGTATCGGGTTTTCTCTTTTACGCTACCGGCCTGATCGCACTCGGATTCGATGTAGGGCGCCCTTGGAATTTCTATAGCGCGCTGCTTCCCTGGCGATGGAATGCGGAGTCGGCGATGCTCGAGATTTCGATATGCATGCCGCTCTATTGCGCCGTGTTCCTCGCGTTTGAGAATCTCCCGTTGGTTCTGGAACGCTTCTATTACACGGGCAGTGATCGGACTCGGGCGGTTCTGCGAGGCATCGCCCCCTTCCTGCGCCGGATTTATCCCTTCGTGATCGTCGGCGCCTACGTTCTCCCGTTAATGCACCAATCTTCCTTGGGGGGACTGCTGCTTTTGGCTGGAAACAAGATCAACCCTCTCTGGCAGACTCCATTCCTGCCGTTGCTCTACTTGCTGGCTGCGGGTTTGTGCGGGCTCGGCTTCGTGATCTTTCTCCTTCTTATTTGCAGTCTCCGCTACTCGCGGCCACTTGACCTGGGAGTGCTGGGAGAACTGGGCAATCTGCTGTCGTGCGCATGCTTCCTTTTTCTGGCCGTTCGCGCCTGCGATCTGATATGGCGAGGACAGGTTCGCGCCGCCTTCGCCTTCGATAAGATGAGCACCCTCTTCCTGATCGAGACCGTCCTCATTCTGATTCCAGCTATTTCGTTGCGCATGAAAATCGCGCGCGAAACCCCACGAACTATGTTGAAAATGGCAACGCTCGCCTGTTTGGGTGGCATGTTCTACCGTTTCATCCCAACCTCGATCGCATACATCCCTGCGCACCGAGCCAGTTATTTTCCATCGCTGCCCGAGGTGCTGATGGCGATCGGCTACATCGCTCTTGGAATCGTGGCCTTCCTTCTGGCGGTCAAAT
>JBELAE010000084.1:0-14606 GCA_049509155.1 Candidatus Sulfotelmatobacter sp. | reverse complement strand
GAACATTGGCACGCGCGTGCCGTCTTTGGAGTTGAACCATTCCTGATGGACTTCGTACGCGTTGGGATCGATCGAGGGGGCGTCGACTTTGGTCCAGAGCGAGGTCAGACCGATGACGTCGCCTTCAGGTCCGGTTGGTTTCGTACTCACATGCACGGGTGTTAGCTCGACCCGGTAGATTGCGGGTGCCGTGGTGAAGGACTGAAATCCAAAGAACGCCTCGTCGCGATCCCAGTGGCCGCTGGATCCGAAAACGCTGCCGATAGCGGGGAGGGCGATGTCGGTGAGCTTCTTGCCTTCAAGATCGAAGAGCTTCAACTGCGATGTGGCATTCTGTTCGTACTGGACGAAAAGCTTTCCGCCGAAGACGGCGGCGCCTTGCAGAACGGCGTCGGATTGCGGGATGAGTTCTTTCCAGGCTTCGCGATCGTAGTTGCCGGCGTCGGCGACGAAGACGCGGTAACGTGGGGCGTCTTCGTTGGTGGTGATGTAGAGTTTGTTGTTGTAGACTTCGGCGCCATAGAGGAAGTTTTTGCCGGTGGTGATGGCGGTGGGCGGCGTGCCTTTCTTCAGGTCCATCAGATAGAGTTCGGACTTGGTCCAGCCTTCGGAGACGCTGATGAGCAGCCATCGGCCGTCGTTGGAGAGATGCACGCTGGGCCAGTCTTCGGGGTCGCGGCCTTCGCCGAAGATGGGTTGATCGTCCTGGCCGGGATCGTCGCCGAGGGAGTGATAGAAGACGTGGCGGTTGTACATTTCCTGGCCGTCGGGGACGTCGCCTTTTTTCGGATAGCGCGTGTAGTAGAAGCCGGAGTTGTCGAGCTTCCAGGCGATGGAGGCGGCGCGAGTGCGCTCGATCGTGTCGGGGAGGGCGGTTCCGGTTTTCGTTTCGATGATGTGCAGAGTGCTCATTTCAGAGCCGCTGGGCGAGGTGCCGTAGGCGACATATTTTCCGTTTTCGCTGGGCTGGAACCAGTCGAGAGCGATGGTGCCGTCGGCGGCGAGCTGGTTGGCGTCGAGCAGGACGCGGTCTTTTCCGTCGAGCGAATCGCGGACATAGAGGATGGGCTGGTTCTGCATGCCCTCGCGGCGAGTATAGAAATAATGGCGGCCAGCGATTACGGGCGGGGTGACGCTGCCGATGGAGAGGAGTTCGGTGAGGCGTTTGTGGATGGCGTCGCGTCCGGCGAGGTGGTCGAGCATGCCGCGGGTGTAGGCCATTTCGTCGGCGACCCACTTCTGGGTTTCGGGACTGTTGCCGTTTTCGAGCCAGCGGTAGTTGTCGACGACTCTGGTGCCGTGGAATATGTCTGCGACTGGCTTGATCTCGGCCTGGGGAGGGGAAGAAGAGTTGGAGTCGTCGCCTGCGAGTAGCGCGGCAGCCAGCAGAGATAAAGAAGAAAGAATCAGAAACAAACGAAAACCTCCAGACATTGCTGGCATGGGCACCTCGAATCCAACGGGCTAGCGTACCAGAAACAGTTCCGGTGTTTTCAGACATCGGGCTGGAATGCTATGATAGGGCGTCGATTAAGACTGCGGTCTATGCCTATGCCCAGTCTTCCACACTCCTCAGTAGCTCAATGGCAGAGCATTCGGCTGTTAACCGAAGGGTTGTAGGTTCGAGTCCTACCTGAGGAGCCATTTCTTTTCTGTGGTTTACTGGACCTGCTCAGCATCGCCTTCCCGCCAGTGTGCCCACTTTTGTGCCCCCTCTGCATCAAAGCTGGTCGCATTCGACAGTTTGTCCACGGCTTCGTTTTTACTGGGGGCGGACGATACAGCCATCCTCTAGCAGACAATCGAAAACTTAAGGACAAGGGCAACGTTCATCTGGATGTAGTTTTCCAAAGAGGGTTGCCGTCGGAGGGATTGGATGTATCGACTACGCTCAACAAATCTTCTGGGTTTCTTCCCAAGAGTGTGATCCAGATCACTCTCCCACGTGATGAATCTCATAGCAGCTTGTTACTACCCCAGCTTAGTATCCATCAATCTTTGGGAAAGAGTAGAGAACCCTAAGAACTCTCAAATGTGGGGTATTTCATATGAAGAAAGCCGGATTTCTTCTGCTAGCCGCAGTACCGGTCATAGTTTTGCTGCTGATTTCCGCCGTAAATCCGCCCAAGGTATCGGCGGTTCCCAGCTACGCGCGGCAAACGGGTTTGGCGTGCAGCGGTTGCCACTATGCACCGCCGGAGTTGAACCCTGCCGGACGGCGCTTCAAACTGCTCGGGTACGTTGATCGAGCGGATGAGACCAAAGCCATCAAGACGGACGGAGGCAAAAAGCGTGCCGCGCTTGACATTCTGTCTTCGCTCCCCCTTTCGGTAATGCTCGAAACTTCATTTACCTCCACCAAGTCTCCATTGCCAACTTCCCAGAACGGCAGCTTTGAATTTCCCCAAGATATTTCGCTTTTTCTTTCTGGTGCATGGACCAGCAACGTCGGCAGCTTTCTTCAGGTTACCTATGACACCCAGGACGATCATTTCACCAGCGACAACACCGATATCCGTTATGCGAACAAGACCAAACTGGGTGGCAAGGAACTGGTCTACGGCCTTGACCTCAACAACAATCCAACCGTGGAGGACCTCTGGAATAGTACGCCGGCGTGGGGTCTCCCGTGGATTGCCAGCGATTTTGCACCGACTCCGACTGCTTCTCCAGTCATCAACGGAGGTTTGGCACAGGATGTCGCCGGATTCGGCGGCTACGCCATGTGGGACAACCACATTTATTTGGATGCAGCCGTCTATCGCTCGGAGCATGTGGGCGGTCCTCAGCCAAATCCAGGGGATGGTTCCGCGAACAACATTCGGGGGGTTGCGCCATATTGGCGTCTTGCCTTTCAGGAATTGACGGGGAAGACGCAATACGAGGTCGGCAGCTATGGAATCCACGTACGGAACACAGCATTCAGCGGTCCCGGCCCCCAGGATGAGTACACCGACTTTGCCTTTGACACTCAGATCGATCGGACGCTCTTCCGGACGGATGTGCTTTCATTCCGGGGTACATTTATCCGCGAAAACTCTGATTTGTTGGCCAGCGGGTTCGGCTCAAATCACCTGAACACAGTTATGGCAAACGCGGAATACCACTTCGGCAATCGCTATACCGGCACCTTCGGCGTGTTCAATACCGGCGGGACGGTCAATCCCGGACTGTATTCGCCTGCCGCAGTGAGCGGCAGCGCCAACGGCGACCCGCGGGGCGCTGGGTATATTGCCAACGTCTCGTTTTGGCCTTGGCAAAACCTGCAACTGGCCGCGCAATACACGGGATACACCCGCTTCAATGGCGGCTCGACCAACTACGACGGATCAGGCCGTAATGCGAGCGCTAATAACACCGTGTATCTGGACGCGAAGATCATTTTTTGAAATCCAGGTCAGGAAGTATGGATGGCAAATTCAAAGGAGAAAACGCAATGAAGTTGAAGACATTGATATTGATATCGATCGTTGTGACGGCTGGTCTATGCACCTCGGCTTGGGCTGGCGATATCGAGGGCAAGGTTACGGGAATGAAAGGGCATTCGGTCGTTTACGTCGATACCATTGCCGGGAAAACCTTCCCCGCTCCCAAAGAGCAACCCGTGGTGGATCAAAAGGGACTGATGTTTGCTCCGCATATCATCGCCGTGCTACAGGGCACAACCGTTGAGTTCCTGAATAGCGACAGCGTGCAGCATAACGTCTTTTGGACGGCGATCGGGAACGATAAAAAAGCAGGACACAATCTGGGAACGTGGCCGAAGGGCGAGAAGCGCCCCTACACGTTCGACAAGGCCGGCGTAGTTCCGTTGCTCTGCAATGTGCATCCAGAAATGGGGGCATATATCATCGTCAGCCCAACCCCATATTTTGCTGAAACGGACGATGCGGGCAACTACAAAATCAAGGACGTTCCCGACGGCAGCTACACGCTTGTCGTTTGGCACGAGGGCGCCAAGAATCAGTCCAAGCCGGTGACCGTTTCCGGCGGGGGCAAAGCGGATTTCACCCTGAGTAAGTAAGGAGTCGGAAGCGAGGAGCGATAGTTCCGGTTAAACCCGGCTCCGTTCCTCGCGTTTCTCTTGCGTCTTAGTTCACCAATTCCAGGTATCGCCCGGTCTAGACGGTCCGCAATGCTGAAGCGATTCAAAAACAAGAAAGTCGATGGGGATTGGCTGAACAGCAACTTCCCCTGCATGATGGCCTGCCCGGCGCATACCAACGCCGGACGCTATGTGGGCCTGATTGCCGACGGTCGCTTCGAGGATGCGTACCGGCTGGCCCGCGAGCCCAATCCGTTGGCGAGCATCTGTGGACGGGTCTGCGCGCATCCGTGCGAAACTGCGTGCCGCCGCGGTGAGATCGACCGTCCGATTTCGATCCGGGCGCTGAAGCGTTTTCTCACCGAGCAATATGGACCGGAGTCGAAACATCCGATCAACGTCAATGAAGGGCGCATTCAGAACAAGCTGCCTTACAAGGTTGCGGTCGTCGGCGGAGGGCCAGTTGGACTCTCAGCAGCGCACGACCTCGCGCTGATGGGGTACGCGGTTACGATTTTCGAAGCTGCTCCTGTCGCTGGTGGAATGTTGTACCTGGGAATTCCGGAATACCGGTTGCCTCGCGATGTAGTGGAAGCGCAGGTGCGCGAGATTCTTGCAACCGGCGGCATCACGCTCAAACTAAATCAGGCAGCCGGGAAAGATTTCTCCATTTCTGATCTGCGCCGGCAAGGTTTCGACGCGGTCCTGATTGCTGTCGGTGCACACCGCAGCCGTGATCTCAGCATTCCCGGAGTCGATCTCGACGGCGTCTACAAAGGAATCGATTTTCTGCTCAACGTCAATCTCGGCTACAAGTTCACCATCGGAAAAAAGGTAATCGTCATTGGCGGTGGGAACGTGGCTATGGACGTTGCGCGCTCGGCGGCGCGCGAAGTTGTCAAGCAACATGCCGGCGGAGTTCAGGAGGTCGAGCCGTCGGCGGACAATGTTTCGGCGGTGGCCACGAAAGAGATGGTGGATATTTCCCTTTCTGCCCTGCGTATGGGTGCGCAGGAAGTGAACCTGGTCTGCCTTGAGCGTCGCAATGAAATGCCGGCTGCGCTCGAAGAGATTGAAGAAGCCGAAGAGGAAGGGATCATTATTCATCCCGGTCTTGGTCCGAAGCGAATCCTCGGCAAAGATGGCAAAGTATCTGCTCTCGAGACGCTCAAGACTAAGTGGGTTTTCGACGAGAACAAGCGATTCAATCCCGCTTTCTTCGAGAACAGTGAGACCCAGATCGAGTGCGACACCCTCATCATGGCGATCGGGCAAGCTCCGCGGCTCGATTTCTTCACACCGGAAGATAAGGTCGAACTCTCGCCCCGGGGTCTGATCGCGGTCAATCCCCAGACCCTAATGACTTCTGCTCCGGGAATCTTTGCCGGCGGCGATTGCGTTTTCGGGCCGCGCCTCATCATCGATAGCGTTGGCGATGGCAAGCGGGCGGCCGTTGGTATTGATGAATATCTTCGCGGCGGGAAACATCCTGACCCGGTCATCGAAGTGGAAGTGCTCAAGCGGCATGCGATGCCGCTTGGCTATCTCGATATCAACCGCCAGCCCGTGCCCATGCTTCCGCTGGAACGCCGCACGGGCGTGACCGAGGTGGAGATCGGATATGACGCAGAGAGCGCGGTGGCGGAAGCTCAGCGCTGCCTGCACTGCTGGACCAATACCATCTTTGAAGGAACTCCTGAAGACGGCAGCATGTGCATTCTGTGCGGCGGCTGCGTGGATGTATGCCCAGAAAAATGCCTGGAACTGGTTTCGCTCGACCGCATTGCGTTCGAGCCCCAGACCATAGAGCACCTTCGCGAGAACCAGGAATGCTTTGGCGTGGAACTCGATGAAGTAGCAGCTGATGAACTTGGCGTGGTTACCGGGGCCGCAATGTTAAAAGACGAAACCCGGTGCATTCGCTGTGGCCTCTGCGCCATGCGCTGCCCGGTGGGAACTATCACGATGGAGTCATACAACCTGCTGCCCGCCGAGCCGACCGGACTGATCTCAATTGCCGCGATCGGAGCGGGGCTGCAGAAATAGGCAAGGAACTCATGGCAGAAGAACAGAAGAATACGAGCGCGGAGTCCGCAATCGATGTGAATCGCCGCCAGTTTTTTGCCAAGCTGGGGCTTGGCTCGTTGAGTATTGCAGCGGCGGGCACGGCGGCATTCGCCTATCAATACCTCCAGCCCAATGTGCTCTATGAACCGTCGCCCGTGGTGAATCAGGGAAAACCGGACCGCTATCCGTTGGATTCAGTCACGCTCGATGTGAACGCGGGCATCTACATCATCCACTCGCAAGAAGGTTACTTTTCACTCAGCGCGGTGTGTACGCATCTGGGTTGCCTGACTGCGTGGAAACCGGAGTTGGGAATCATTGCTTGCCCGTGCCACGGCAGCAAGTTCTTCGTTCAGGCTGATGCCAATCACAAGCCGGGGGACAAGATCGAAGGCCCCGCTCCCCGGCCGCTGCCCTGGAAACGCATATGGCTGAATGACGACGGCGACCTTCTGGTCGATCGCTCCACCGATGTCCCACCGTTAGCGCGCGACTCTTTTGTGAGGATCTGATATGGCGAAAACCGCAGACCAATACTTCGACGAGTTGCGCGCCACACGCGTGTGGCGGTCGATCTTCCGCAGCGGGACGGGTTCCAGCACGCTTAAGCGTGCTCTCGCAATTCAGCAGAATGTTTTCCTGCACTTGTTTTCCACCAAAGTGCGCACGCGAATGTTGAGCTTCAGCGCGACCTGGTACCTGGGAACGCTGACGCTGGGCACATTCTTTATTCTCGTTGCGACCGGCATTCCGTTGATGCTCTATTACCATCCCTCGGCACCGCAGGCTTACAACGACACGAAAGATCTGCAATTCGTCGTCTCTTCGGGCTTGTTTCTCCGCAATCTGCATCGCTGGTCGGCGCACGCGATGGTGTTCCTGGTGTTCGCACACATGTTTAAGGTTTTCTATCGCGGCGCGTATCGCACTCCCCGCGAATTCAACTGGGTCATCGGCATCGTTCTGCTGCTGATCACCCTTCTGCTCAGTTACACCGGTTATCTCCTTCCCTGGGATCAACTGGCTTACTGGGCCATCACGGTGGGATCGAACATCGCTTCGGCTACACCGATCATCGGTGACAAGATTCACTTCTTGCTGCTGGGCGGCAACACCGTCAACGCCAATGCATTGCTGCGCTTCTATGTATTGCATTGCATGATTCTCCCGCTGACGGCGATGTTCTTTGTCGCCATTCACTTCTGGCGAATTCGCAAGGATGGCGGCCTCTACGCGCATTCCAGCGAACCTGCGGTGCGTCGCGCTAATGCTGCAGAGAAGGAGGGACAATAATGACTGATCCCAAAGACTTCATTGCAGCGGTCGATTCCAACGCCAAAAAATCTCCACGCCGCATCGTTTTCATTACGCGCAGAACTTCCGCGCAAGTAAAGGCCGACAGCGAGGACCAGATACAAACCTTTCCCGAGGTGCTGTTCCGCGCCGCGGTTGCCATTCAAGTGCTCGCAATCGCGCTCGTTTGGACGGCGCTGGTATTCAACGCGCCTCTCGAAGGCCTGGCTGATCCTTCGCACACACCGAATCCCGCGAAAGCGCCCTGGTATTTTCTCGGCCTCCAGGAAATGCTGCACTACTTTCCGCCCGTAGTCGCAGGAGTGCTGGTGCCGGGACTGGTTGTAATGGCGCTCATTGTAATTCCGTACTTCAAAGTAAATATTGAAGCGGAGGGTCTGTTCACAAAAGATCGGGCGAGGCGCCTTCGTATTTTCTATCTCGTAACGGCTCTATTGATCGTCTTTCTAGGATGGTTTCACGTTGTGGTAGCTCTTATCCCGACCCTGATCATGGCGGCCTTCATGATCGTAGCGTCCCAGGGTTCGGTGCAATCACCCTCGCCTTTTCGCCGTTATCTCGCGGCCAGACCGCTTTCCTATTGGGTGATGACATGGTTCTTATTCGAACTGGTGGTTCTTACTGCCATAGGCACATTTTTCCGCGGACCGGGCTGGGCCTGGGTCTTGCCGTGGAGGTCCTATTAAGGATGCGACGCATATGAAACAAAAGCTAACGTCGCTGTGGCAAAAAGTGTTCGGCGATAGTGTTCGCGCGTTCGGCGTGGTCAGCGTGGTGTTTCTGTTCTCGATCGCCATTGCTCCAGCTAAGAATCACTTCAGCGAGTGGCGTCATTATCAGCACGGATATCTTAAGATGATCCACAACCGCAGTGATGCCAACACTCTGCAGCGCCATGTCGAGAGCGGTATCCAGCAGATTTGGCTGCCCGAGCTCGGAGTGGTTGACCGCTGCACCAGTTGCCACGTGGGGATGAAGGAGCCCTCTCTTGCGGACGTTTCCAGCCAACCCTTCCGTCCGCATCCGGTCATTCCTCACAAACTCGATCAATTCGGCTGCACCGTATGTCATCGCGGACAGGGTGCCGCAACTACAGTGGCTGAGGCGCACAACAGCACGCTGGCATGGGAGCAGCCAATTCTTCCCGCCAAGTACATCGAATCCTCGTGTGGAGAGTGCCATCGCGGCTCGTTGCCTGGAACGCCAGTGTTAAATCAAGGACGTCACCTGCTCTCGCGCTACGGCTGCGTGAACTGCCACATGGTGAAACTGCCGGACGGAACCACCATGAAGGCGTCCGACGACCCACCGTCGCTTTCGCACATCGCGGATAAGAGCACGAGGGAGTGGATTTATGCATGGCTGAAGGACCCGCAGGCCTACGCCTCCACGGCAACCATGCCGAATTTCAAGTTGACCGACGACGATGCCCGTGACATTTCCGCCTTTCTGATCGCCAACAGCACAACGTTGCCTGGAGATAGTGTCACTCTTTCGGCCAAGCCTTCCTCCGATCCCGCCGCCGGCGCCAGCCTTTATGGCGAGTCGTTCTGCGCCTCGTGCCACGCCGTGCAGAATGCCGCGGGGAATATGGTGGGAGGCAACGTTGGACCGGAACTGACAAAAGTCGGCAGCAAGGTCAAGCCGGAATGGCTGCAGGCTTGGTTGCAGAACCCGCACAACTACGATCCGGGCACTGCCATGCCGCATTACCGCTTCAACAGTGGTCAAGTGGCAACTCTCTCCACATTTCTGCTGGCCAAGACGGATTCCGATTTGCTCGCTAATGTACATCTGGAGGCGGCAACAGCGGAGCAGATTGCCCACGGCAAGCGCCTGGTTTCCGACGACGGCTGCGCCTCGTGTCACGAAATTGCCGGCATCAAGAAGCCGGAGAACTTTGCACCGGAGCTCAGCCGCATCGGCAGCAAGTCTATTACTCAACTCATTTTCCATCCCGGAATGCAGCACACACTACCCGATTACATTGTGGGCAAGATCAAACAACCACGCGCATTCTCACCGGGTTTGAGAATGCCGCAGTACAGCTTCACGCCGGCACAGGTTGATTCTCTGACCACGGCGTTGCTTGCATTGAACGAACATTCCATCACGCTTCCCGCATCTTTGGCTGTTCCTGCGGTTGCGGAATCGAGCTACCAGCCGGCTGGCAAAGCAGGAAAGCTGATGTCGGACCTGGCCTGCTTCAGTTGTCACCGCATCAACGGCCATGGCGGCGATATGGCGCCCGACCTCACTTGGGAGGGCAGTTCCGTGCAGCGAGACTGGCTGGTCCAGTTCTTCAAAAATCCTGGAACATTGCGACCCGCACTGATCCGGCGTATGCCACGGTTCAATCTGACGGATAGTGAAGCTAACGAACTTACCGACTACATCATGACCGTCTATCAAAACCCGGCCGTTGACCGCGACTCCATGCAGCCCAGCGGTTACTCGCAGGGCGAGATTGAATTGGGCAAACAGCTTTTTTACGGCAAGTATTCCTGCCAGGGCTGCCACATCGTCGATACGAAAACAGACAAAGGCTATATCGGCCCAAGCCTGACGCATGTCGGATCGCGCCTTACAGCCGCCTGGACTTATCAGTGGATGAAGAATCCGCAGGCCCTACGGCCCGGCACGATCGAACCAAATCGCGCCATGAGTGACGAAGATGCCCACGCCCTTACTGCGTTCCTGATTTCGCAGAAAGGCGGAGCCACAAAGGAGACCGCAAAGAAATGAATCGACGCTCCTCGGCTAATTTCATGTTATGGACCGCAGTTCTGGCACTGACACTGGCGGCGTCCTGTTCACGCAAGAGCAACTCCGCGCAGCTACCCAAGCCTACCGCATTCGGCGCCGCAATCGTCGAATCCAGCGGCGGGAAGCAGGTTGCGGAGACGGGAGCCTCGCTGCCGCAGCCACTGGTTGTCCAAGTCAATGATGAACAGGGAAATGCTGTTGCCGGAGCCTTAGTCGAGCTTCAGTCCGCGCCAGGCGTAATTCTCGATCCCGCCAATGGTCTCACCGATTCCAGCGGACAGCTCACCACCAATGTGTCGCTTGGAGGAATGGCAGGACGCTACCAGATCACCGCATCCACAACCGACAAGTCGCACAAAACGGTTGAACTCAAGCTTGAAGAAACCGCACTGGGCTATCAGCAAACGCTTGGGAGCCATCTCAACACAGAATACTGTGATCGCTGCCACAATCCGGAGTCGACCGTTGAGCGGGTTTCAAACTATGACAACCTGGAAGTGAAACCTCATCCCTTCAGCGAGGGAGACTCTTTGAACAAGATGAGCGACGCCGATCTGACCGCGATCGTCACCTACGGCGGGCCGGCGCTGAACAAATCGGCGCTGATGCCGGCATGGGGAAATACTCTGAGCAAGTCGGACACCCAGGCACTGATTTCCTATATCCGGGCCATAGCCGATCCCCCCTCTCGTGCTGCAGGGCCGGTCTATACAAAGAACTAATCCCAAAGAACACGCCGCTCCTTCACGTTGAGTATCTGCGTCCGATGCGCATGAATGCCTCCCGTCTTATATCCAAGTATGTTAATTGACATAATTGACAAAACTCGATAGGTTCGTACAGGTCTCAAGGGGAGTGACGGTTTGTCTTGCGCAATCGACTGGCGTTCCCGGAAAGGTGCACGGAATGAAGTTTTTCTATTGCCGTCTTCTGCTTTGCCTGGTTGTTCTGATTGTCGCCGTTCCTTCTTTTGCCACGGACGGCTACTTCTCAACCGGTTGCGGTATGAAGCAACTGGGGCAGGGAGGTGCGGGCATGGCATTCCCGCAGGACAGCCTGGCTGCCGCCGCCAATCCAGCAGGGATGGTCTTTGTCAGAGATCGCTTCGATTTTGGGTTGACGTACTTTCGGCCGATTCGAAGCGGCTCCATCACCGACAGTCTGGCGCCCGTCAACGGCTCATACGACGCCAATCGGCATACGAATTTCTTCATCCCCGAACTGGGCTTCAATCATCTCGTGAATCCCCGTCTTGCGCTGGGCGTCTCCATTTGCGGCAATGGGGGAATGAACACTTCCTACACCACTCCGATTCCGCTGCTCGGCAGCACGCGAGCAGGCGTTGATCTCGAACAGTTGTTCGTGTCGCCGACGGCAGCGTTCAAGCTGAGCGAGCACCAGGCTTTGGGCGTCTCATTGAATGTCGGGTGGCAAAGGTTCTCGGGCGAAGGGTTGCAGAACTTCACCCAGCCGGGTTTCTCGATTGATCCCAACAACCTCACGAATCGGGGCTACGACGCGTCCTACGGCATCGGAGTCCGAGTTGGATGGCTCGGTGAATTCGGCAAGTATCTTAATCTGGGCGCGAGCTTCCAGAGCCGCACCTATATGCAGAAGTTCAGCAAGTATAGTGGTCTGTTCGCCGAGCAGGGCGGATTCGACATTCCGGCAACCGTCTCGGGCGGCGCAGCTTTCAAATTAACTGAGAAGGTGACTGTGCCATTCGATTTCGAGCGGATCTTCTACGGTCAGGTCAAATCGATCGCCAATCTTGACTCCAATCAGGCTCAGCTCGGCGCTGACAATGGACCCGGCTTTGGGTGGCAGGACATTAACGTCGAAAAGGCGGGCATCGACTACAAGGTCAGTTCCTCACTGATCGTGCGGGGAGGGTACAATCACTCCGGGTTGCCGTTCAATAGTTCGCAGACGTTTTTCAACCTTCTGGCGCCAGCTGTCGTGCAGAATCACCTGACGGCGGGTGCGACCTACGCACTGCGAAATGGAAAAGAAATCAATCTTGCCTACCAGCACGCGTTCAACAGAACGGTAGATGGCGTAAACTCGATTGCTCCAGCATTTGGCGGCGGCAATGCCAACCTTAGGATGTATCAGGACTCGATCGGCGTGAGTTTTGGCTGGGCCCGATAGGCCGTAAATAGGCAAATGGGTTACATGACTGCAACGGTGTTTTCTATTTCTGTGCTTTCTGCCTCTGGTGCATGGCCGTGGTATTTGGCTGGCCCGGTGGCTGGACTATTTGTGCCTGCGCTCTTGATTCTTGACAACAAGGTGTTCGGAATCTCCAGCAATCTGCGTCATTTGTGTTCTGCGGTTATCCCCGGCAATATTGAGTATTTCCGTTACGACTGGAAGCGAACCGGCTTTTGGAACCTTCTTTTTGTGGCCGGCATTCTGGTTGGCGGTTTCCTCGCTTCGCATTGGGGTGGAGAGCAGAATGTCGCAATCTCAGAACAGACCAGACTCGCTCTGACGAAACTCGGCATACACGATTTCTCCGGGCTGGCGCCACGCGAGCTGTTCGCGTGGTCTGCATTGTCCACGCTTAGAGGATTTGTCTCGGTCGTGCTGGGTGGTTTTCTGGTGGGATTCGGAACGGCTTACGCCGGAGGTTGCACTTCCGGCCACGCCATCTCAGGACTTGCGGACATGCAGTTATCGTCATTGATCGCAGTGGTAGGGTTCTTCGCCGGTGGTCTGATCGCAACGCATTTTCTTCTTCCGCTGTTCTTGTGAGAGCGATGTCCAAAGAAGCCACAACTGAGCAGACAACCCGGCACGGTCAAAGGCAGTCAAGAATCGGGTTGCTGGCGTACCTTCTGCTCGGCATCGGCTTCGGGATCGTACTGACGAAGTCCGAGGTGGTTTCCTGGTTCCGAATCCAGGAGATGTTCCGGTTTCAGTCGCCACGGATGTACGAGATCATCGCGTCGGCCGTGGTGGTTGCTGGTGCTTCGGTCGCATTCATCAGGCAGGTTGGTCTGAAAACCATCTCGGGCGAGCCGATCACGATTCCACCCAAGACCCTGGGGAACGGCGTTCGCTACGCGGTTGGGGGCACAATCTTCGGCTTGGGTTGGGCGCTCACCGGAGCTTGTCCGGGACCGCTCTTCGCGCTCGTAGGGAGTGGTGTCACGGTGATGATCGTCGCGATTGTGAGCGCGCTGGCTGGAACTTGGCTCTACGGAGTTCTGAGGCCGAGACTGCCGCATTGATGGCTGCGTCGTAGCCGCGATCCTGGAATTTCGTCCTTCGCACAAGCGCCGCTAAGACAGCCTCTCGCTACCTCGATGATGGTTCGCCGATCGGGGCGCCTTTCCAGAAACGATTCCAGTTGTCGATGGAAGTGAAGGTGCGAGGGTGCATCCGGTCGAGGTAGAGAGTCCCGTGCAGATGATCGATTTCATGTTGCAAAATCCGGGCATACCATCCGAATGCTTCCACTGAGCGAGGCTCGCCTTGTTCGTCCAGGTAGTCCACGCGTACGGCCCGGGAGCGTGGGACGACCGCGGAAAATCCGGCGAGGCTGAGGCAGCCTTCGTAGAAAGATGCTTGGTTGTCTCCAGTCAAAGTGAGCTGAGGATTAATGATCACGTGGAAGGGTACGGGCCGGCGATCTTTGTCCGCTAGTTCCTGAGGCGGCAGATCCTTCAAGGATTCTTCGCGATCCTCAATCACGGCAAGCTGCAGGGAAAGTCCGATTTGAGGTGCGGCTAACCCGACGCCCGGAGCGTCGCGCATAGTTTCTTTCATGTCATGGATCAGCCTCTGGATCTGTTCACCCAAGATTTCCTGGCGCGTCAATGGACGCGCGGCCTGCCGCAAAACGGGCTCTCCTGCTTGCACAATCTTCAGACGCACATCGCCTCCACCCCCGGGCATGAACGCTACGGGGAAAACCAACGGAATCGAATCAAATGTAATAGTAGCGAAACTTTACCGCCGCAGCTCTAGGGGTATTGATCAAAGCTGACTCGCTGAATGTCAATCGGTTGAGTCATCCTTCCGGGTGAAGAACTTTATGCAGGCTCACATCGTCGCCATCGCCGCTTTTCAAACTGCGGAAGACGGTCGTCGACAAGATGGTCAACATCCCGAGAGCAATGAGAGCCTTATGGATTCCATGGATCATTTCGGCCGGATCGGAGTGCGTGCTGGGAACGAAAAACGCTGTGGTTAGCCCCGCCGCTGCTACGCCGAAGCTGATCGACATCTGCTGCGCGGTGCTGGCGATGGAACTGGCGCTGCTGGCGTCTTTTTCCTCGATGTCAGCGAATATCAGCGTATTCATGCTGGTGTATTGCAGCGATGTGAACGCTCCATAAAGGAAAGCCTCCACCACAATGGCCCAAACAGGGGTTCGCAGACCGATCGTGGCAAATACCATCAGAAG
>JBELAE010000083.1:0-14840 GCA_049509155.1 Candidatus Sulfotelmatobacter sp. | reverse complement strand
GAAAATCAGCGACCCGCTCCTCGCCAGGAGTCGTAAACTTAATTCCCGGTCCTGGGTTGAGCGCGATCAGATTCACCTTGCAACGCATCCCCTTCAGCAATTCCGCCACTTCGTTCGCATTCTCCGGCGCGTCGTTCACACCCCCGAGAAGCACATACTCGAACGTGATCCACTCTCGCGTGCGCAGTGGATACTCCCTCGCCGCCGTCATCAGCATTTCCAGATTCCATTTCTTATTAAGCGGCATCAGCCGTGTGCGCAGCTCGTCGTTCGAAGCGTTCAAAGAAATGGCAAGCTTTGGCCGAATTTTCTCCCCGCCCAAGTCATGAATCCGCGGCACGATTCCCGCCGTCGATACCGTCATCCGCCGCTCCGCGATCCCAACTTCCTCCACCAGCAGCCGCGACGCCTTCACGAAATTCTCGTAATTCAGAAACGGTTCGCCCATGCCCATGAAAACCAGGTTGATGCGATCCTCCGGCGGCGAGACCTTCTGGTCTTTCAATAACGCGCAAACCTGCCCCACAATCTCGCCGGCCGTCAGATTGCGCTTCACCCCCAGCAGCGCCGTCAAACAGAACCGGCAATCCACCGCACACCCCACCTGACTCGAAATACAAATCGTCGACCTGCCAGGCTTTTGGGTGGCGCGGCGCTTCAGCGCCGCGATAGGCTCATCCTTTTCGGAACGGGCTTTAGCCCCTGAAGTACCCGCGCCGGGATCCTCGGCTTCATCCCCCGCCTCTGACCCATCCCCCGCTTCCCCGCCATCCCCCTCCGGCATCCACACGGTCTCGACGCTCTGCCCATCTTCGAACCCAATCAGATATCGCACCGTTCCATCCTGCGAAACGAACTTCTGCTCAATGCGAGGCAGCCCAACCGAGACGCCCCTTTCCGCTAACGTCGCTCGAAGTTGCTGCGACAGAGTCGAAATCTGTTCGATCGACTCCACCCGCTGTCGGTACACCGCTTCCAGAAGTTGCTTAGCGCGATAGCCGGGCTCTCCCACGCTATCGACCAGCGCAGCCAGTTCAACCCGATCCAGCCCAAACAACAAAATTTGCGATCGATCCGCCATACCCTTCAGTCCCAAGAACGCTTGCCGGCTGGGCCGGTAAAAGCACCTCGCGTCTCAACGCAGCGAGCAAAGAAACCACTTAACCCGCTGATTCTAAATCACTAAACTATTCTCGCACACCCAGCGGCGCTATGTCAGAATAGTAGGGGCAGTTCGCAAGTCTTCCTGGGGTCCACCAAGTAGTTTACTAAGTCGTACCTAAATGCAGAAAGCAATGGCCAAAGAGGTCCGCAATATTCGTCGTCAAAAGCTGCCCAACGGGCTGACCATCATCACCGAGCAGATGCAGCACATCCGCTCCGCCTCGATCGGCATCTGGCTGCAGACCGGTTCGCGTGACGAAGACGCCGAATGCAACGGCATCTCCCACTTCCTCGAGCACATGGTTTTTAAAGGGACCGAGCATCGCACCGCCGAGGAAATCGCCCGTCAGGTCGATTCGATCGGTGGCAACATGGATGCCTTCACCGCCAAAGAATGCATCTGCTTCAACGTCAAGGTGCTCGACGAACACGTCCCGACCGCGCTCGACATTCTCAGTGACCTGGTGCTGAACCCGGTCTTCGATGCCGCCGACATCGCCCGCGAACGCGGCGTCATCCTGGAAGAAATAAAAATGGACGAAGATAATCCCGATTACCTCGTCCACGAAATCTTTACTCAGAATTTCTTCAAGGATCACCCGCTGGGCAAACCGATTCTGGGCACAAAAGAGACCGTCAAGCGCTTCGAGCGCCCATCAGTCGTCGATGCCTATGGTCACCGCTTCGCCCCCGGCAACATCATCGTGTCCGCCGCCGGAAATCTCGATCACGACCGCTTCGTCGAACTGGTTACCAAAGCGTTCGAACACATGAAGCCGATGAAGAATGGAAACAACGGCTTCCACTCCTCCGCACCAAAAATCTTCTCGCGCATCATCCTGCGCAACAAGAAAGCTCTGGAGCAGGTCCAGCTTTGCATTGGCGTGCCCGCGCATCCCATTGCCCACGAAAAACGCCACGCCGGCTACATCCTCAACACACTGCTCGGTGGAGGCATGAGTTCCCGCCTCTTCCAGAACATCCGCGAACGCCAGGGCCTGGCCTATTCCATCTACAGCGATCTCAACCCTTACCGCGACACCGGATGCCTCGCCGTCTACGCTGGCACGTCATTAGCGTCCGCGTCGAAAGTTGTGCAGTCGGTGGTGAGCGAATTCCGCAGCCTCAAGAAAACGCCGGTGCCAGAAGAAGAGCTCAAGCGCTCCAAAGCCCAGTTGAAGGGAAGCTTGATGCTCTCGCTCGAATCGAGCACCGCCCGCATGTCGAATCTGGCGCGCCAGGAAATGTATTTCGACCGCTTCTACGATCTGGATGAACTGATCGAAAAAATCGAAGCCGTCACCGCCGAAGACCTCACCGATCTGGCCAACGAATTCTTCAAGACGGAATCAGTCGCGGTAACTGTCCTCGGAAACTTGCCGGGGCTGAAAATTACCCGCGATCAACTAGCCTGCTAACCTGCATCTCGGAGTGCTCCAGCCACAAGCATGAACGGGAAGGGCACGACTTCAGTCGTGCCGTCAGACTCGGCAAACGCTCGCGCCGGCTTTAGCCGCTGAGGGCTCGAGATAAACATTCCGTTGTAACTTCCCCTCCCCCCGCACATCCCATCTCTGCTCGCAGGTAAGACCTGCCGACAGTTCGAAACCACATCCTCAAGGAGAAACTATGAACAAGATTTTCAGCCGTCTGCTGCTCGCGTGTGCTCTGACCGTTTCCCTGTCCGCCTTCGCTCAAGACCAGATGAAGCAGGACGACAGCAAGAAAGACGACACCATGAAGAACGATCAGATGAAATCGGATAAACCGGCGACAACGGCCAAGACCGCCAAACCAAAAACCAAGAAAGCCGCGAAGGACAGTATGAGCAAAGACAGCATGAAGAAAGACGACATGAAGAAGGATGACACGATGAAGAAAGACGACACCATGAAGAACGATCAAATGAAGCCCAACTAGTCGATCGTCTAAGATTCGGGGCGCGGGCACCCAGCCCGCGCCAACTTTCCAGTTCACATCCGCCCGGTTCCAATCCCGCTCTGCATGCGGCCTTACTCAATGCCCGCTGTCGTGCAGTTCTCCCTCGTCCGAATCGGCGTCTGCATCCGCCTCTGTCTCCAGCGCAACATGGCCCGCTCTCGCCGTCTGCAGATATTCCCGCAGGCAGCGCAGGCACGGAACGTACCCCTGCTGCATGGCTTCTTTCGCAGTAAGCGTTCGCTCCGTCGCCTTGTTGTGAATGACGCCGCACCCGGGCACATGAAAAACCTTGGCGTCCGCCGTGACCACAACCAGCATATCCGGTGGGATCCCCTGGCCTGCCTGGGCATGTTCCGATTTAAGTTCCGGCCCTGACGTCAGAGAGTTCGCCACCCGCAATCCGCCTGCAAACAACAAAAGCGCCGCCGCCGGAACCAGCCACGCCGACCATGTCGACCAGCGCTTCCCTCTTACCCGCACATTCTGCGCCAGCCTTTTCTCCAGGCGCCGTCCGAATCCCGCCGGCACTTCGATCGTCTGCTCGTCGATCATGCGCTCGTCCGAATACAGCGCGATCACATTGCGCGTTCCCGCGAGCACCGATGCACAGTGCTTGCAGGCGCTAAAGTGTTCGTCCATCGCCGCCCGCTGCGGCGCGTCGACGTCCCCTTCGATATAGTTCGAAATCTCCCGCCAGACCTGTTCGCAGTTCACCGCTCGCTTGTCTACCATGGCTTGTTCCCCTTCTCGAACGGCAGCCGGCTAAACCAGCCCTGCTCCCATCCAGCAGCCAGCAGATCGCGCAACATCAGGCGCGCCCGCAGCAGCCGCGTCTTCACCGAGGCGACGGAAATTCCCAGCGCCTCCGCCGTCTCCTGAATATTCAATTGCTCCATATCGCGCAGCACGAAGACTTCGCGATACTTGCGGTCAAGCGTCGCCAGTGCTTCGCCCAGTTTCTGCCGCACTTGTTTTCGTTCCAACGATTCTGAAGGAATCTCGCGCCAGTCGGCGAACTCCCGGGGCGCGTACTCGCTCTCTTCCTCGCGCCGGTCGTCGATCGCTTCCATCACCACCGTCCGCTCCCTTCGCCGCCGCATCAGCGCCGCGTTCACCGTAATCTGAATCAGCCAGGTACTGAACCGCGCCTCCGCCCGAAACTGCCGGATGTTGGCAAACGCCTTCAGCATCGCCTCCTGCGCCGCATCCTCGGCGTCAGACTCGTTGCGCAAAATCGCCAGCGCTGCCGCGTATACTCGCCGTTCATACGGCCGCACTAACTCATAAAATAATTCGTTCTGCCCACGCTGCACACGCGCGATCAGGTCCTGCTCGCGCGTCGTGCCCGCCTGCTCCGGATTGTTGACGAGGGCGTTCAAGGCCATTCTTGCTTCCGCTTTTGAGTGGCGCAGCGCTTCAGCACTGCGATTACTTTTCTTTTTCCGCTGGGGCTTCAGCCCCTAAGGAAAACCAACGCCAGCCGTCGCGAATCAGTAGTCCGGATCTTTCTTCCAACCCGTCAGCATGGAAACGAAATTATTCCAGCCGTGCAGAACCACCATCACCAGATGCCCGAACACAAATCCCAAAATCGCCCACATCGTCAGAAAGTGCCACAACCGCGCCCAATGAAATCCGCCCATCATCCACGCCAGCCAGGAAAACTGCACCGGCTTCCACACCGCGAGGCCGGTCAGTACCGAGAGCACGCCCAGCCCGATTGCAGTCGTGTAAGCCTGCTTTTGCAGCGGGTTGTAAGCCTCGCGCACCTCCGGTTTCGGACCGAAAAAGAAATAATGCTTCACCATCGGCCATACGCCCGGAATATCCTTGTGGGTAAACAAAACCTGCCGGTAATGTCCGCTGAAAATCTGATACCCGAGATAAATCATCCCAGTCACGATGTAAATCCACATGAACGTCAGATGCCATTGCAGCGCCCCGCCCAGCCATCCGCCGATAGCGAACGATTTCGGCCAGTTCAGCAAATCCTTCTGCGGAATCTTCGCGCCAAAGCTCGGAAACGCCCGAAAAATCTGCAGCCCGCTCCCCACCATCACGAACAAAGAAATCGCGTTCGCCCAGTGACACAACCGCACCGGCAAGGGATGCTCATATACCGCGCGAGCCACCGTTTCAGTTTCTTCGCCCGTCGTGCGCGTGATCTCAACCACAGCTCCGCTCATGGAGTCTCCAAATTGCTGATTGTTGATTGCTGATTGTTGATTGAAAACGGTTGAGAGTTGTGTGCCTTTAATCAACAATCAGCAATCAACAATCAGCAATTGCTTTTCTGTCACAGCCCGTAGAACTCCGAATACCCCTGATCTTCCCAGTACCCGACCTTATCGCGAACGTTGGTGACTTTCAGATCCGTCAGATACTTCGCCTGCTTATAGCCAACCTTCGTCGGGATATTCAAACGCAGCGGCGCTCCATGCTTGCGCGTGAGCGGCTGGTCATACATCTCATAGCAAAGCAGCGTCTGCGGATGCAGCGCCGTCGCCATGTCCAGTGATTCGTAATAATCGTCCGCGCAACTCACGGTAATGAATCGCGCCGAAGTATCGGCGCCAATCATGGTCAGAAAATCCGCCAGCCGCGCGCCTCCGAAGCGCCCAATCACATCCCACCCCTCGACGCAAACGTGCCGCGTATTCTGCCGCACACGGGGCAGCGCCTGAATTTGCTCCAGCTTATAGTCGCCCGGCTTCTGCACCGCTCCGCTCACCGTCAGCGACCAGCTCTCAAAGGTCACTCCTGGATCCTCCACGTCATATCCGTTGATGGGAAATTTCTCGAACGGCGTCAGGTCCGCATCCGCAAACGTCGTTGCCAGATGACCGCGCCGGAACAGCCGCGCCGAGGCCCAGTCGCTGAACCCCAGCCCCTTCTTGAGCAGCGACTCCTGAAACCTTGGAATCGCAAAGGCCCCCAGCACCAGCACCGGCGCAACTTTCAGCAGTTCCCGGCGCGACACCTGCCCAAACCTGCGCTCACTCATCCCCGGTCGGACAAGCTTCGGCTTCGCCTCAACAGGCTTCGATTCAGCGACCTTCGTCTCGACCTTCGTCTCCGCGACGTCAGGCACGACTACGTTCGGCTCGACCGCCTTCGGTTCGCCATCCTTCAATTCGCCCCCGTCCGGCTTAACGTTGTCTGGTTCCATACTCCTCCCACGCCCACCAGCTTCCCACTATGGGATTCAAAAGGTCCCACAAAGTTACGGCCAAGATGCACGCTGGGTCAATCAAGGATGGCAACCGTGCCCATCCGAGTGCGTCAAACGCCAACTTTCACTGGCCTCAGGCTTACTTTCGAGGGATATTTGTCCGCCGAATTGAGCACTTCCATCCCCGCCGTTTCCGCCCGCAAAGCGGATTGGCCAAGGCCAACTGCGAGCGGCCTGCCAAACATGGATGAGACTTTACGGGAGTCGCGAGCTAGAAACTAGTCAAAAGAAGCCAGAAGGACGACGTCGGAAGGAAGAAGTCACAGGAGAAGTGGTTAAAAATTAACGAGCGCCCTGAACTCCTTCGAGTCCAGGACGCCCGGGCAGCCCTCCCCCAGAACTGCTCACCGAAGAAAATAAAATGGCACCCCCTTCCCTGCCTATAGCACTTCCGTGCCATACCAGGATTGAACGCGTCTTCTTTCTATCTCGCTGAAAAACCTGCGCTTCGTGGAATCGAGTCGCAAAAGCCACCGGCGCGCTCTCTGAAGTCTCTGTGGATTTTGCCGATGAGCCCAATAGCCGGAGATTTCCCTTTGCCACACATGTCTCACCTTCATGTCTTCATTTAGCGATCCGGAGATTTGTCGGAGCATTCTCGAGAGCTTGCCTTCAGGCGTGTGCGTGGTCGACCTGCAACGGAAGATTATGTTGTGGAGCGATGGGGCGGAGCGCATCAGCGGGCGTCTGCGTCATGAGGTCATTGGTCTCGCCTTCAGCTCGGAAACCCGAATCTCGGAAATCCTGCGGCATTGCGATCAGCCAGACTGTGAATTCTGCCGCGAAGATTCCCCGATCGCCCGCGCCATCAAGACCTCGCAAACCGCGGAGGCCGTCGGCACTCTGCGCCACAAGGCCGGACATGAAATCCCGGTCCGCATCTGCGCAGTTCCCATTCACAACCTGCATGGTTCCATCATCGGCGCTGTCGAAACTTTCGAGGAAATCCATCCCGCCACAATTCCCGACGATCGCCCGGACAGCCAGCCTCCCGGCTGCGTAGATGACATTACCGGGGTGGCCAGCCACGCCTTGATGCATTCTCATCTGCGGGAAACTCTGGCGACATTCGTGGAACTGCAAGTTCCGTTCGGCGTGCTGTGTTTGCGCCTCGAAGGTCTGGAGCATTTCCGCGCCAGCTTCGGCCCGGAAGCGGCCTCTTCTTTCCTGCGCGTGGTTGCGCGCACCCTTGAAAGCGCACTTTGGAAAACCGACTTCGTCGGACGTTGGTCAGACGATCAATTCCTGGTCATCCTCAACGGCTGCCGCGACGAGGCCCTCTGTTCCGTGCAAGCACGTCTCCGCCGCATGCTGGCCAATGACGCCATCGAGTGGTGGGGGGAGTGGCGGTCGCTGGCCGTATCAATCGGCCCGGCCACTGCTCTGCCTGGTGATACCCTCGAGTCGCTCATGGGGCGGGCCCAGCAATCGCTCAATGCGGCTTGCGCGGAAAGCGACCGCGGCGCCGCTGCCAGCGCCAATCCATCTCCTGGAGCTAGCTAAAGAAAATGTTTGCCATTATCGGCATCGTCGTGGTCTTCGGTTGCGTCGTGGCTGGCTACCTCATGGAGCACGGCAACCTTCGCGTCCTGATTCAACCGGCGGAATTGGTCACAATCGGCGGCGCGGCCATCGGTACTCTTCTGATCGCTAATCCACTCCACATCCTCAAGAAGATCGGGGGCGGCATCGGGGGCGTCTTCGGCGGCTCCAAGTTCGGCAAGCAAACTTACATTGACACTTTGAAAATGCTGTACGACCTGCTCAATAAGGCCCGTAAAGACGGGTTGATGGCCCTCGAGTCCGACGTGGAAGAGCCCTCCAAGAGCCCGGTTTTTTCCAAGAATCCCGCCTTTCTCAAGAACCACCATGTTTGCGATTTCGTTTGTGACTCGCTGCGCATGGCCATCACCGGCATCGACGCCTTCGACCTCGACCAGATGCTCGACCTCGACCTCGAGGTTCACCATCAGGATTCCGCCGCGCCCACCGCGGCCCTCGGCACGGTAGCCGATTCCCTGCCTGGCCTGGGCATTGTCGCCGCCGTTCTTGGCGTCGTCATAACTATGGGCTCGCTCGGCGGCCCGCCGGAAGAAATCGGACATAAAGTAGCCGCCGCTCTGGTCGGAACTTTCCTCGGCATTCTGCTGTGCTACGGATTAGTCGGCCCCATCGCGGCCAACATGACCAAGGCCGCCGAAGAGGAGCATGCTTTCCTTTATGTGATGCGCGTTCTCATGGTTTCTTTTCTGAAAGGCACGGCTCCCATCATGGCTGTCGAAATGGCGCGCCGCGCCGTCCCCGGCCATGTTCGGCCCTCGTTTAAAGAACTCGAACAGGCGTGCCGTGGCGGAGGATCGGCCGCGGCTGCGGCGGCCGGCGCATCCTAAGCGTTTCCGCCCGCAAACCAACACTATGGACAAAACCCGCCCCATCATCATCGTCAAGAAAAAAGGCGGCCACGGCGGCCACCACGGCGGCGCCTGGAAGGTCGCCTACGCCGACTTCGTCACTGCCATGATGGCACTGTTCATCGTCCTCTGGCTGCTCAACGCCAGCAAAGAGGTTCAAGTTGCGGTGGGCGGATATTTCAAGGACCCCACCGGAACCTCCAAGAAGGTCGGCTCCAATATGGTCGGCGCTGGAGAGAACTTTATTCTCAATAAAGACAACATGCCGAAGTTGAAAGAACAGTTGCAACAGGCCATGAAGCAGATGACCGACTTCGACAAATTGAAGAGCCACATCGAGATCACCGTGACTGCCGAGGGCCTACGCATTGAACTGTCGGAATCGGCCGCTGGCACTTTCTTCAACAGCGGCAGCGCCAAGCTCAATAGCGACGGCAGCGAGTTGCTCATCACTCTCGCCCAGGAATTAGGAAAGCTCCCCAACAAACTCTCCATGGAGGGTCACACCGATTCCCAGCCCTATTCTTCCCCCACCTACAGCAACTGGGAACTCTCCACCGATCGCGCCAACGCGGCCCGGCGCGTCATGCAGGCGAACGGAATCAGAGCGGACCAGATCACGCAAGTCCGCGGCTTCGCCGACCAGCGCCTGCGCAAGCCCGAGGCCCCGCTCGACCCCGCCAACCGCCGCATATCTCTCATCGTGCAATACACTCCGAAAAGTGATGACGAAGACGCGAAACCTGCTGCAGGCGATCAAAAGCCCGAAGGCAACAAACCCTCTGCTGCGCAGGAAAAATCCACCGACAAGAAATAGCTTCCGGACGCGAAACTCCTCCCGAATCAGGTTCCCGAACCCGGTTCCCGAATTGAGTTTCCCAACTGAGGTTTGACCCACTCCCGCAACTGTGCAACACTCATCACGGAGTTGTTATGACTCGCGGCCGCGCAGCTCTGAATCACCGTCTCGCACCGCTTCCCCCGCGCGCCTCCTCCTCGCCTTCTTGCTCGCGAACGCGCCCGCCCAGCGTGGTGGGTAGGACTTTTCCACCAGCGACGAGAAGAATTCTTAGGCTTGCTATGCTTCGTCTCTGCCCAACCCAACGCACCATCGCCTGCACGCTCCGCATCCTGTTACTCGTATGCCTGCCCATGGCAAACGCTCTTGGCCAGATCCCAGCCAATGGCCCGGGCGAGGCCTCAAGGTATCCTAAGTACGTTCCAGGAATGTCGAGTTACGACAGCGCTCCGAACACCGGAGTGTTCGTCTTCCATGTTTTCGCCGAGAAAGCGGGCGCTCACCTGAGCGGGAAGGCGCGAGTGGAACTGACGAATCTCGCCAACCACATTGGCGTGTTCCAGATACTCGAAAGCGACGGAGAGGGAGTCTTCGTCAATCTACCGTTCGGAAACTATGAGGTTGAGGCAAGCGCGCTGGGATATCTCAGCGCTCGCCTGGAAGTTCAGGCGGTGAGCACAATACACCCCGAGCCGATTGACATCGTGCTGCAGCGCGATCCCTCTGCTATCAATCTCGAGGTCACGGAAGACATCCTGTCTCCGAAGGCGCGAAAAGAAGCCCGGTCCGCTGTATCTCTGATGAAGGTGGGCGACTTTGCGGAAGCGCAGCAGCATCTGGAGAAAGCCTACAAACTGGCGCCGTCGAATTCAGACTTGAACTTTCTACTCGGTTACCTGTACTTCCAGCGCGAAAACTATTCGCAAGCAGGAATGTACTTGACCGCCGCCGCATCCCTCGGCCCTCACAATTCCCAGGCGCTGACTCTGCTCGGCAGAACCGACCTGGCAAGAGAGAACTATCCCGCGGCTCGATCCGCCCTGGAACAAGCGGTTCTGGCCGACGAGGATAATTGGCTCCCTCATAACTTGTTGGCGGATGCGTATCTTCACCAGAAGGACTACGGCAAAGCTCGCGACGAGGCTCAAATTGCAATCGCCAAAGGCCAGCGGGATGGAAGGGCCGTAGCGAGTCCTGCCGAACTAGTTCTCGCGCAAGCGCTCATTGGTCTTGGCCGGGACCGGGAGGCGATTCAAGCCCTCGAACTCTTCCTGAAAAACTCTCCCCAGAATCCCATGGTCTACCAAGTCCACTACTTGGTCGCCGATCTCAAAAAACGCAACTCCAGTTCCTCGCCGGATGAAAACGCGAAAACCTCAGACGTTGATACGTCCCGCGCTGATCCTCTTGGAGCCGTTCCCGATCCCGCACTCACAACTCGGACATGGCGGCCTCTCGACGTTGACGACGCGCAGCCGGCGCTCGCTCCTGGGGTTGTATGCCCCGCCACGCAAGTGATCGACGAGTCGGGGAAAAGAGTGCAGGAGTTAGTTCGCGATCTTTCCCGCTTCGCTGCCGACGAAGACGTATTCCATCAGTCGATCGATGCGTTTGGCTTTGCCACTCATGCGGAGACAAGAAGGTACGACTACGTTGCTATGGTGTCAGAGCCCAAGCCGGGTGCTGTTTCCATCGAAGAGTTTCGCTCGGACAAAGCACCGCAGCAGGGCTATCCCGACAACATCGCAAGCACGGGCTTCATTACCCTGGCGCTCGTCTTTCATCCCGACATGCAAAAAGACTTCGATTTGGATTGCGAGGGGCAGGCCGACTGGCACGGGCAACCCAGTTGGTTAGTGCACTTCCGCCAGCGCCACGACCATCCCAACCGGATGCACGGCTATTCGCTCGGCGATCAGCTTTTCCCCGTAGATCTCAAAGGCAGGGCGTGGATTACTGCCGACAAGTTTCAAATCGTGCGGATCGAAGCCGACATGATCAAACCCATGCCTGAAATCCAGTTGCTCAGCGAGCACCAGACCGTGGAATATGGCCCGGTGCCGTTCCCCAAGAGAAATACAACTCTTTGGTTGCCGAAAACGGCAGAAATCTATTTCGACTTCCGCAAACATCGCTACTATCGGAAGCACGCTTTCGATCACTTCCTGCTTTTCTCTGTTGATACAGAGAACAAGGAAAAGGCGCCGGCAAGCGACCCCCCACAATAGCAAGGACAAACCCATCGCCGAAGAATCCTCTTAGTCCTCCGGGCCCGAGATTCCTCTGCCCCTCACCAGAAAATCGGCCCGCAACTGCGGTTCCGTCTCCATGTAGATCGCCGAACTGGGAAGCCAGAGAGTTCTCCACTCTTCCTCGAAGTAACTTCCATCCCGCTTCAAGATTGCCTCCAGAGTCGAACGTTCATCGCTCTCGACAAAGAAGCGCAGATCGAACAGAGGAGCAATCTCCGGATGAAGACCCGAAGTCCCCTCAACCGCCACCGGCCCAGCACTGAGAATCACGCTCCGCGCCACCTGGCTAATCTCCATGCTGTCCCAATCGAAGGGAAGATATTCGCAGCGGCCCGTCGTCGCCAGTTCCCTCACGGTCGCGAGAAAGACTTCGTAACGGTAGTGCGGAAAGGGGAACGACGGCGTGATTGGCCTAGGCCACATCGATTTTGGGAGGAAGAAATCGTCAACCGCCACGACCTGCAGTCCAATGCGTGCAGCCATCTTTGTCACCAGGGTTGATTTCCCCGAACACGGAAGACCGTCGACCGCGAGCAATTTCATACTTGGCAACTGCTGCACTAGCTCACACGCTTTTTCCGGAGACAGCATTGGCGGAAGCATCGAAGTTATCAGCCCAAGCCTTTCGAATACTGTACAACCTCGGCGCCGAGGGGCAAGCCGCTGGATGTATAATCCCCGATTGATTCCCACTCGGAGCGCTCATCCATGAACAGTTCCATCATGAAGTCTTCCTCGCAACTCGTCTGTTCTCTCGTCATCATTCTGTCCTTCGTTCCCGCCGTGTGGTCACAGGAACGGCAGGAAAAAGTTGACCTCGAAACCATCTCCCGCATCCGCTATGAGGGCTTCCACAATTCCAAAGTCATGGAATATGCCTCCGGCCTCATGGATTCAATCGGCGAGCGCCTCACTGGATCCCCTAACATGAAGCGCGCCAACGAATGGACTCGCGACCAGCTCACTGCCATGGGCCTGAGCAATTCTCACCTCGAACCCTGGGGACCATTCGGCCGCGGATGGGCTAACCAATACACCAACGTTCGCATGATGTCGCCCGACATCGCCCCGCTCCTGGTCTATGCCAAAGCCTGGACCCCCGGCACCAACGGCGTGGTCACCGGCAAATGCATTCGCGTCACCATTGAAGACAAAAAAGACTTCGACAAATATCGCGGCAAGCTCGCGGGAATGATTGCGATCTTCGGCGCCGACGCCGAAGTGAAGCCCATCACCGAAGCTCCCTACAAGCGTCTCAGCGACGATGACCTCGCCAAGACCGGCGAATACGAAATTCCCGGCGAGCGCCCTCCGTTCCGCATGTCCGAGATCGCCCGGCGCCGCCAGTTCACCAAAGATCTCAACCAGTTTTTCGCCGACGAAAAAGTTCTGGCGGTCATCGACCACAGCCGCGGCACCTCCGGCGGCGGCACCGTGTTCGTCCAGTCCGGCGGTTCTTACAAGCCCGGTGAAACCACAACCGTCCCTCAGCTCACCATGGCCTCCGAGCACTGGACCCGCATTGCGCGCCTGCTGCTACAGAAGAAAGATGTCGCCCTCGAACTCAACGTCACCAACACTTTCTATGACGATGACCCCATGCAGTACGACACGATCGCCGAGATCCCCGGCACCGACAAGAAAGATGAAGTCGTTATGCTGGGCGCGCATCTCGACTCCTGGCACGCCGGCACCGGCGCCACCGACAACGGCGCTGGCACCATCGTCATGATGGAGGCCATGCGCATCCTGAAAGCGCTCGACATCAAGCCCCGCCGCACTATCCGCATCGGCCTGTGGAGCGGTGAGGAAGAAGGCCTGCTCGGTTCGCAAGGCTACGTCGAACAGCACTTCGGTTCGCGTCCGCCTATGGACGATCCCAATATGAAAGGCATGCCCACGCTCCTGCGTCGTGACGCGGGTCCCGTCACCGTGAAACCCGAGCAGGCGAAGGTCTCGGCCTACTTCAACATCGACAACGGCACTGGCAAAGTTCGCGGTATCTATCTCCAGGAAAACGAAGCCGTCGCCCCCATCTTCAAAGCATGGATGGAGCCCTTCAAAGACCTCGGCATGACCACGCTCACCATGCGCAACACCGGCGGCACCGATCATCTCTCGTTCGACGCGGTCGGCATCCCGGGATTCCAGTTCATCCAGGATCCCATCGAATACGACACCCGCACCCACCACTCCAACATGGACGTCTACGACCGCCTGCAACCCGAAGATCTCAAACAGATCTCAGTGATCGTCGCCAGCTTCGTCTACGATGCCGCCATGCGCGATCAAATGCTCCCTCGCAAGCCTATTGAGAAACCCCTCCCCAGGGAGCCGGAGAGGAAAGACGAGTAGCAAAGACTTGGGAAGGAAGTGTCGGGCGATTTTGCAAAACTGGATAACCACCATGTTTTCTCCCCAGCCCATCGGCTACATCCGAAGCCCCTACCAAAACACGAAGGAGATCCCCAAAGGCCCCGGCGCCAAACACGAAGCCGAAGGCATCCTCGAAATCCTCCCGCAATTCAGCGCCGGCCTTACCGATATCGAAGGCTTCTCCCACCTGTTCGTCCTGTGGGTCTTCGACCGCGCCCAGGGATTCGAGTTGCTCGGCACCCCTCCAATCGATGATCGACCGCATGGCGTCTTCGCCACCCGCTCTCCCCGGCGGCCCAACCCCATCGGACTCACCGTGGTTCAGTTCCTCCGCCGCGACGGCAATTCCCTGCACGTGCGCGGCCTTGACATGCTCGACGCCACCCCGATTCTCGATCTCAAGCCTTACTTGTCTAGCATCCCGCCTGAAACCTTACGCCGAGGCTGGATCGCCGAAGCCGAAGCTCGCCGCGGAAAATAGGGTCGCGCAATACCGGCAATCTACCCCCTTAGGACTATGCAATTTCCTTCATCTTGCGGCCCCGGCAAGAAGTGAGGTAGCTTTCCAAGGCGAGTCGTGCGCGCCCCCCTTGCGCACCGTAGCGGCCACGGTTTGAAAACCCAAGGAGGGTCGTCATGCAGTTCAGTTGCACCGTAGAATTTCC